>JBAZKV010000009.1 GCA_041650635.1 Candidatus Margulisiibacteriota bacterium
AGACCGAGGGTTCCAGTCAGATAGTGCTTGCCACCATTCAGGGTAAGGCTATCAGGTTCAAAGAAAAGGATGTTAGGCCGATGGGCCGCTCCGCCGCCGGAGTAAGGGGCATGAACCTTTCAAAGGGCGACAGCGTGGTGTCAATGGGGGACATCGAGGAGAACTCAAGCCTTCTTGCCATTACAGAGAACGGGTTCGGGAAAAGATGCCTCGAAAAACACTTCAGGACCCAGAAAAGGGGAGGCAAAGGCATCAAACTGATAAAACTGCGCAAAGAGGATGCAGTTACAAGGCTACTTATTGTTAAGCCCGGGGACGAGATATTGATAATGACAAAGAGCGGGACCTTAAGCCGCCAGAAAACGGATGCAATCTCCTGCCAGGGGAGGGGCGCTAGCGGAGTAAGGGTCCAAAGGCTGGACGAAAAGGATAAGGTGGTTGATGTGGCAAGGGTCATAAAGCAGGAGGATATAGAAGAACAAAAAGCCGAAATTCAGGAAAAAGGCGACAAAACAAAAGAACAAAAACAAAAAGAGAAAAAAAAGGCAGGAAAAAATAAAGGAGCGCAGAAGAAATGAGAAAACTCATTTACTTCCTTTTGCTGATAACGGCGATAATTCTGCTGGGCTTTTGGGCAGCCGACAGAAAAGAAGAGCAGCCGGGGAAGATATCGGTGTTTTTTCCTAAGAACGGGCAGATACTTCCTGTTGAACGGGCGCTTCCCGCAGACAAACTCCCCGAAGAGCAGGCGCTTGAAAGCCTCTTGAAGGGGCCCAGCGCGCAGGAAAAGGCGGAAGGCTTTTTTACGGAGATACCGTCCGGGACCAGGGGGAAAGTAGTGTTAAATGAAGGAGGGGTCATTACAATAGATTTTTCCAAAGAACTGGGCCAGTATGGCGGCGGGACCGCCAGGGTCCAGGCGCTTCTTTCACAGATAGTGTTAACCTTTAGCGACATAAAAGGGATAGACAGCGTCAAGCTTTTGATCTCCGGGAAAGAAGGTCCTGCTCTTGGCAGCGAGGGATTTGTAATTGAAAAACCGCTTTCAAAAAGGGATGTCCAGGGCAATTAGCAGAGCTTTGTACTGGATGCCGGCAGTCCTTTACATGGCGCTAATATTTTATCTGTCCTCGGCGCCGCCTCCCCAGGCGGCAAGACTTGCCCCGCAGCTGCTGGACATAAAGTTCACCCACATAGTAGAGTACTTTGTCCTTGCCAGTCTTATTTACTATGCCATGGCAAATACCGCGGAGATCCCTTTCAAATGGAAGGCCGCTTATACGGTGATGCTGACATATGTCTATGGCCTGACGGACGAGCTTCATCAGGCTTTTGTGCAGGGCAGGGGAGCCTCGCTCATCGATCCTTTTACAAATCTGGCGGCAGCCTGCCTGGCGGTTGGGGCGGTATACTATTTCAAAAAGAGGGCCGAAAGTGAGAAGCCCTAGGCTTTTGAGCCGAGATCGAGCATCTTTCTTATGCAAACAACGGCTTTTTCTGCTGTCCCTGGATCCACCTTTATCTCCCCGTTTTCTTCCTCAAGGCACCAGAGCACCTTTTCAAGCGTTGTCAGCTTCATATTGGGGCAGATAGAGTTCTCGTAGGCGGGGTAGAAACTTAGTCCGGGGTAATTTTTCTTCAACTGATGCAGGATCCCGACTTCCGTTCCGACGATATATTGTAAGGGCAAACGGACGTTTGCCCTTACTGAATCCCCAGGATACTCGATCATCTTTGATGTGCTGGCAACTACATCCGCAAGCGCTCTGACGGCAGGAGTGCATTCGGGATGGCACATTACAAGCGCTTCGGGGTGACTCCTTTTGGCCTCATTTATGTGTTCGGGAAGTATCTTCACATGTATATTGCAAAACCCTGGCCAGAGCACCATCTTTGTCCCCAGTTTTTCCTTTACCCAGCTGCCGAGATACTGGTCCGGGACAAAAAGGACCTCTTCATTCCCCAGCGAACGCACTACTTCGACCGCATTTCCGGAGGTGCAGCAGATATCGGACAGCGCCTTTACTTTTGCGGTCGAATTTATGTAGCAGACTATCTTTGCTTTTGGATGTTTCAGCGCCGCAGCCTTAAGGGCCGCTGCATCTGCCATATTGGCCATAGGACAGCCGGCAAGCGGTTCAGGCATCAGCACTTTTTTTAGCGGGTTAAGAAGCTTGGCGGTCTCTGCCATAAAATGAACCCCGCAAAATACTATGATATCCGCTTTTGTCTTTGATGCTTCAATGCTCAATCCAAGAGAATCGCCCACAAAATCCGCAATGTCCTGTACCTCGGGGAGCTGGTAGTTGTGCGCAAGGATAACCGCATTCTTTTTTTTCTTAAGGTCCAGGATCTTGGATATCATTTTCTTTCCTTTATTATAGCCCCGCCAAGAACAACATTGTTCTTATAGAATACGACCGACTGGCCGGGAGTAATGGCTTTTACCGGAGACTTGAAGACAACCCGGCATTCATTGTTTGGCAGAGGAACCACTTTTGCCTCGGTTTCTTCGCTATTGTATCTGATCTTTGCTTTTACCTGCAGATCGTCTTTTGGAGCGGGGATAGACAGCCATTTTACATTATCAGCGATCAGTTCTTTCCCCATCAGATATTTTTCTTCGCCCACAACTATGGAATTAGAGTCCGGGTCGATATGCAGAACATAGCAGGGTTTTCCGAACTGTACCCCCAGACCCTTTCGCTGTCCGATCGTGTAAAATATGATACCTTTGTGCATCCCAACGCGAACGCCTTCGGTATTGTAAATTGGCCCGGGGGAAATGGCCCCGGGGATATTATCGGACAAAAAGCGTCCGTAGTTATTATCTTCAATAAAGCAAATTTCCTGGCTGTCCTTCTTGTCATGTATGGAAAGGCCGAGCTGTTTTGCGATCTGCCGGGTCTTTGTCTTGGTTGTATCCCCAACAGGGAAGAGCACTCTTGGCAGCGCTTCCTTTCCCATCGAATACAGAAAGTAGGACTGATCCTTTTTCTTGTCAGAGCCTTTTTTCAGCTCAAAGCTTTTTCCGTTCTTTACGATCGAAGCGTAATGCCCTGTTGCCACATGATCCGCGCCCAGTTCGTCAGCTTTGTTGATCAGCAGGTCGAATTTAATTTTTTGATTGCAGATAACACAGGGGTTAGGCGTCCTGCCGCGGCGGTACTCGGATATAAAGTCATCGACAACCTCTTTTTTGAATTCTTCCCTGAAATTCAGGACATAGTGAGGGATCTTCAATGATTTCGCCACTTTTTTCGCGTCTTCAACGGCAGATATCCCGCAGCAACCGCCAAAATTAGGGGCTAGACCCGAGCCCCTCGACTCCGCTCGGGATCTAAGGGGCCAGATCTGCATGGTTATGCCTATAACGTCATAACCCTTCTTTTTTAGCAGAGCAGCCGCTACGGAGGAATCCACCCCGCCGCTCATTGCGGCAAGGACTTTTTTACGCCGGCGGGTGGTCATCATGTGGCTTAAAACCCGGAAGGCCCTTTCCTGTGGTTTTCTTAAGATAATCGTCCACGGCCGACTTGAAAGCTTCTTCGGCAAGTACGGAGCAATGAAGTTTTACCGGAGGAAGGCCGCCAAGGGCGTCTACCACTGCTTTATTTGAAATGTTTAAGGCCTCCTCGATCGACTTTCCCTTTACTAGTTCGGTCATTATAGAGCTTGTAGCGATCGCCGCCCCGCAGCCAAAGGTCTTGAACTTAGCGTCCTGTATGATGTTGTCCTTTACTTTTATATAAAGCTCCATTATATCCCCGCAGACGGGGTTCCCCACATGTCCTATTCCATCAGCACTCTCAATTACTCCGACATTTCTCGGGTTCTTAAAATGGTCCATCACTTTTTCGGAATAATTCGGCATTGCGTTTCTCCTTTCGATTTGTTTCCCAGAGGGCGCGTCGCGACGCGCCCCTACAACAATTACCCCTTGTACAACGGGGACATTTTTCGTAATTTTGCAACAATTTTCGGGAACACATCCAATACATAATCGATATCTTCTGCCGTTGTTAATCTCCCCAATGTGAACCTAATAGACCCATGTGCTATCTCATGCGGACGTCCAATCGCTAAAAGGACGTGTGAGGGCTCAAGCGTAGCCGAAGAACAGGCCGAGCCTGTTGAGGCGGCGATGCCTTCCATGTCAAGATTAAGCAGCATAGATTCGCCCTCGACATATTCAAAACAAAAACTGACATTGTTAGGTAGTCTCTTTTCCGGGTGCCCGTTAAAATAGATATGGTCTATCTTTGAAAGCCCTTTGATCAATTTGTCCCTCAAAGGTATAAGATGAGCAGTCCTTTGCGGCATTTCAGCTACGGCCAGCTCCGCGGCTTTTCCAAAGCCGACTATCCCTGGGACATTCTCTGTTGAACCTCTGCGGTTCTTTTCCTGGCCGCCTCCGTGCATGAACGGGACCATTTTTGTGCCTTTTCTAATGTACAGGGCGCCAACACCTTTTGGCCCGTACAATTTGTGCGCTGACATGGAAAGCAGGTCAACATTCAATTTATTCACATCAATGGGAAGGGCCCCTGCGGTCTGGACAGCGTCGGTGTGAAAATAAATGTTTTTTTCTTTTGCGATCCTTCCGATCTCTTCAATAGGCTGTATAGTTCCTATTTCATTGTTCGCGTGCATGACAGATATCAGAATAGTCTTAGGCGTGATAGCTTTTCTGACATCCTCGCAAGAGACCAGGCCTTCCCCGTCTACGGGAAGGATTGTTACTCCAAAACCTCTTTTCTTTAAGAATTCACAAGGGGCTTCGACGGCATGATGCTCTATAGCTGTGGTTATTATGTGATCGCCTTTACTTTCGTTTGCGAAGGCAACACCCTTTACGGCAAAATTGTCGGATTCTGTACCTCCGGAGGTAAAAACGACCTCGCCGGTATCGGCCTTTATTAATTCAGCAACCCTTTCACGAGCGGCCTCTACGGCCCCCTTGGCTTCCTGGCCGAATGAATGAATGGATGACGGGTTGCCGAATATCTCACTGTAATAAGGCTTCATTGCCGCAACAACATCTGGATGGGCAGGGGTGGTTGCAGCGTAATCAAGATATATTTGTCTCATTTACAGATCCCCCAATTTGACCGAATCAAGCACGGCCTCTATCTTTTTATTGATCTTCTTCCAGACCGGGTAAGACCTGCAGCCGGACATGCGGGAGCAGGGCTTTCCCGATGAGCAAAGTGCCAAATGGACAGGGCCTTCAACACATCTGATAATATCCCCGATAGATATTTTTTTTGGGCTTCTGGCAAAAACATAGCCACCGGACGGGCCCCTCAAGCTCTTCAATATGCCACCTTTGCGCAGGCCCATGAAAATCTGTTCAATATAATTCTTTGATATGCCTTCATTTACGGATATATTCCTTATCTGCACCGGACCGGCCGCCGAATTGTGCAACAGGTATATGAGAGTCCTGACCGCATATTCTCCCTTTGTTGTCAGCTTCATGAATACATGATAGTATACTTGAGCAAATTTGTCAAGTATGATGAGGCCCTCGGCCATAAGGTATAATGGCTTCGTGGAAAACAAAAAAGTCTATCTCTGCATCCTTGACGGCTTTGCCATCGGCAAAGAAGACGATTCAAATGCGATTTACCGCGCCATCAAACTTGGCAAAGCTCCTTTTATAGCGGACCTTTTCAAAAAGCCATATGCAAAACTTGAGTGTTCAGGTCTTGCTGTAGGCCTTCCCGCGGGAACGATGGGGAATTCCGAGGTCAACCATCTTAACATGGGAGCGGGAAGGGTTGTTTATCAGTCAATTGAACGGATCAATGTTGCAATCGAGGACGGAAGCTTTTTCAAGAACGAAGCCCTTCTTAAAGCTGTAGAAAAAGCCAAAAATAATTATTCCGCTATCCATCTTATGGGAATATTGCAGGGTCACGGAGGCACGGTCCACGGAAGCATAAAACATCTTTTTGCGCTCCTTGAGCTGATAAAGAAGAACTCCCTGACAAGATGCTTTATACATTTGTTCACTGACGGCAGGGATACGAACCCAAAGGCCGCCGGCGAGATCTATCTTAAAATGTTTGAGGACAAAATAAACGAACTCGGCCTTGAAAAAATTGTGCAAATAGCAACTGTCATGGGGCGGGAACTTGCAATGGACAGGGATACTGCCTGGGACAAAACGCTTAAAGCTCTGAAAGCGGTAGCGCTTGGGATAGGTGAGCACAAAGCGCAAAACGCAAGACAGGCGATAGAGGAATCGTACAAAAGAGGGGATACGGATGAATTCATAAGACCGACGATAATCGCCAACTATCAGGGAATGAAGCCCGAGGATTCCGTAATATACTTTAATTTTCGCCAGGACCGCACCATTCAGCTGACAACGGCGTTCTGCGAAAAGGACGAAAAATTTTTCAATTACAAAAAGGGGACAAAACCCATTCAACCGGCGCTCTTTAAGGAAATACTGGAGCTGCAAAAGATCATTAACGGCATAACCTTTGTCGCCATGACAGAATATTACCCGGGGCTGCACTGCCTGACAGCTTTTCCGGAAAAAGAGATCCCGGATACAGTGGGGGAGGTCGTATCAAAAGCCGGCTTGAAGCAGCTGCGGCTTGCCGGGCCCGAAAAATTTGCCCATGTTACCGCCTGGTTCTCCGGCAGAAGGGCTGAACCTTTCCCCGGAGAGGACCGGCATCTGGCACAGGACCTGACGCTAAAAGAAAGGACCCAGGAGGGCAAGCATTATGACTGGGTCCCGGAAATGACCTGTTACCTCGAAACGGATTATTCCCTTAAAGCGATAGAAAGCGGCGAGTATTCACTTGTTGTCCATAATTTTCAGAACGGGGATATGGTCGGGCACACAGGAAATCTTGATGCGGCCACAGAAGCAATAGGGCATGTTTCAAAATGCCTCGAAAAGCTTGTTCCCGCATGGACCTCAAAGGGCGGCGTTTTCATAATCACCGCAGATCACGGCAACGCGGACGAAATGGCCTTCCATTCAAAAAAAGAAGACATAGTCAGCACCCAGCATTCTTTGAACAAAGTGCCTTTCTGGGCAGTAGGGCTTGCCGCTGGGCTGAATCTTAAGGATAAAGGCATCATTCCCGACATAGGCCCCACTGTCACAGAACTGATGGGTCTAAAGAAACCGCAGGATATGAAGGCATCTTCTCTTATTTCTAACGGTTAGATATTCCCCGGCCTGAAATTGTGCGGCGGATTTTTCGAAACACCTTTGTAGACTGATATGACAGCAGGAATAATAGATATTGTTGCCCACAACAACAAGCCCCACATGCTCCTTAGCGGGACAGGCTATCGCCCGTTAGGAGAGATCCTCGATGTGAGGAACAAGGTGTTTTACGGTTTGCCGAGAAATGCTCTGCCTTTCGAAACAACGGATTCGAGAGATCTCCTAACGATCTCTGCTGATGCCGGAAGGTTTTACCAGAGGATATCGGGTCCGGATGGCCCCTTTTTGGGCCAGGAGGGAATAACGGCCCATTTTTGGGGGATAGGTTATGCCGGCGCCCACAGGCATTTTTGGGAGCTATTGGCCGCAAAAGATCGGTCCCTTGGAGCCGATCATCTTTCGAGGACATCTATTATAGCGGGAGATTTTTCTCGGGAGGTTCTAAGCACCGACCTTGAAAGGAACCCTTTTGCACTGCAAGTGCTTTTTGATGCGGCAAAGCGGCTGCCTTTTGCATCAGAAAGCGCCGACTATATTAGATTCAACGAACTCTACGACGACCTTCCGGGTTCCGAATTCATTGTCAAAATGGGCCGGCATTATTATATGCTCATGGGCCGCCTATTGCTTGATCCTGAATATCCTATAGAGACGCTGTATGGAACTCCTGTTGGTCCGCATGAGTTCATTATTAAGCGATGGCCGAAAGGTCTCGAAGGCTTAATTGACCTGGACCCGTCCTTTCTTAATGCAATAACTCATCAAGCTGCTCCCGCAAAGATAGGCAGCATCGGCGAACATCCGGCTTTTGAATTCATCCGCGATGCATATAAAGACTGGGAAGAGATCGCGTTCCCCCTGAATTGGGGAGCGAAAATTAATCTTGAAGAAGCGCTTCGCATCTTGAAGCCGGGAGGCTGTATTGACTTCTTTGACTACGGATTCTTCGACCCGCAGTTCATAATCGACTATCGGTCAAGCATAGTGAGAACGATAACGGGACAGCCTACGGTTCTGGTGAATTATCCGTTCCTGTTTTGTGATCTGGACGAAAACTGCTTTGTTGTTACTGCGGAGCCCCAGGCGCACTATCTTAGCAGGAATTACGGCTTAAGGTTCTTGTCTAACGTATTTTTGAAAGAGAACGAGGAAGCCGTAAAGGCCATGCTGCCAAAACTTGATGAGCTTGAAGGTTATCCCCATATAAGCGGCCTGGCGCAGGAGCTCTGCGGCAGCGCCCAGGATACCGGCAGCAGAGAAGAAAAGCTGCATTCACATGTAATAGGCATTCTGAGCTCTCTAGCCAAAGACAGATACTGGCTTTCAAGCCAAGACATTGTATCGGCCCTCTGTGCCGCGGGCTTTTGTCTGCCGGCAGCCCAAAAGGCGGCCCACAACATCGCTTTTGCTTCTTACAGTGTGCCGGATGGAGGGCTTTATCACATTTTTATAGAAAAAAGATAAAGAGCCTTTTATGTTTGAAATCCGGCAAATAAATCACCGATGTATCCCTGTAACAATCTTATCAGAGGAGAAACATAATGCCGTTCCAATCCGGGCTTGATCATGTGCGGCTGGCCAGAGGCTTTTTCCCCAACCCGGACAGTTACAGGGCTGCGCGGCCTTACCTTGAAAGGATGATGAGAGATAGCCACTGGGAAAGGATCAGTGCGGTAGCTCAGGCCAGAGATGCCCTGGCCCGGGGAGAGTTCGGACCCGCTCCCTCAGTGCAAACCATGGGGAACCACTATCACGGTCCGGATTCCTGGAGCATGAAAGGCTTCCGGGTGTTCCCGGCCGCTTCAGCTTTTATATCCAAGCTGAACGGCGAGGTTGTAACAGGAAAGGTCGACCACTATACGATGAATGGCACGAGAGAATTCCAGTATGCCTGCCGGGCTTTTTCTCTCCCATGCACCTGCGGATTCGAGATCAGGGCGTGGATAAGAGAACCCCTGGTGATCAACGGCCAGGACCTTTCGGGTGGGATAATAAATGCTCCCGGATTTCCCGGGATGGTGTACAACGTTTTCCACGGAGAAACAAGAACAGCCGTTCCTTTTCTTATGGAGGCAGCCCACGCAAAACTGGAAAGATATGAGAGGACAACGGAGCTCATAAACAGTGCCTTTGTGCCAAAAGGAGCCGGCCCGCTTAATTTTGAAAGGATAAGAGAAAGCGCGTCTTTGCGTTCCAATGTCCTTGACAAGCATGTGCTTGGGGAAGCCTTTGATGTTCTGTATGATGCGTTCGGTCCCCGGGCCTCTTTTGACGGTAGGATAGACAGGATGCTGAGCTTTGTCGAGGATGTATCGGATAGGCCCATAGACAGGAAAAAGCTGGACAAGCCCAGGAGCATTGCTGATGACCGGGACAGGGAATATGCGGTCTTTTCAACGGTCATTGATATTATGCGCGCCAATCTGCTTTCTTCCGGAGCTTTAGGGTTCATAATGCCCTCAATAGAAGAATGCCCGCCCTTGGAGGCTCTGGCAGGGATAAAGGAGAACAGCCTGCTTACATATGCGATACTGCTTAAATCTGCAGGGGGAGGGGAAGACCCGTATTTTGAGCCTTTTCTGGAAATTCTGTTTGATGAATACGGTTTTGACGCGGCATCCTGGATGCCCAACAGGAACCCCGCTGAAGAGTCGGACATGGTAAGGGTAACGGTGTCTGCCAGAGAAAGGCTGCCGATAAGCGGAATGGATGTGAACAAATACCTCCAAAACTGGGTCGAAGCAGCATCTTCGGACCCGGTCCTTATCAGGAATACTTTTATACTTGTTGGTCACGAAGCCGCAATTAGGAGCGGTCTTCCCGGATTAACTTCCGAAAAATCCGCGGGAATGCCTTTTGGAGAAAGAAGCGAGATATATTATAGGATAGGGATCATGAGTGACCCTGCCACAGGACTCATTAGCCCGGAGAATTACGAAAGAGCCCGTATGCTGGACTGAAAGGCCTAGAATTTCCAGGTCACGCCAAGCATTTGAGTTTTGTTGAATACCCCGCCCAAATAGGCGTAATCGGCTATAAGATTTCCAAGGCCGATAGATGCCCCCGCCGTCTTATTGCCGTCAAAAAGGCCGGCTCTTAAGGCAAGACCCCTAACCGGTCGGAACTCGGCACCATAGTGAAGCGTCTGCTTTTCCCCGGCCGCAGCGCTTTGCGAAAAGATGTTCTGAACATCAGCAGCCAGTGTCAATTCCTCTATAGGATCTATAGCTATCCCCCCATTGACCAACATGGGATATCTGGTTCGTACCCCGTTCTGCCAGTTGATGTCCGTAGTAAGGATCTCTTTTACCGCAAGGCCCACCGCTACATTGGGAAGAGGTTTTGCAATCGCTCCAAGATCAATGCCGGCGCCAAACCCTTTCACTCCTGTGCTCAGCACCTTAAGATCATAAAGATTGACGCTTCCTCCTACCGCGACCCTTTCTTCCCAGGCAGAAGCCAGGGACAGCATATACCAGTTGCGCTGTTCGTCCAGTGGGAAATTGGTGTCGTTTAGCCAGGTTATGCCTCCGGCAAACTGGGCCTTGTTCCTCGGAGAATAGTCTGAATATCCCCATCTGTTGTCCCAGTAGGTGGTCCGTTGCGGAGCAAAGTTAAAAGTAAGGTTTTGTATCGGGCCGAACAGGCTGGTCTTTTTCTGCGCTCCAGGTTTGGGAACGGCCGTTTTAATAGGATTTCTTGAGTGGTCGGTACTGTCCCCGCCGGCTTTTACCTGTGAGGCCATGGAATCCTGGCGGCTTGTCTTGGGCACATCCCTTCCCCAGTTCTTTTTTAGGATGCCCTGGTCTCCCAGATACTGCGCTGTATCAATGGCCATAGCCGACAAAAACCCCACTCCGAAGATCCAATCAAAAGGAGAGTTCATTTCGGCTTCGTAGCAGAACTTGGCAGCGGCCATGTTATCGCCCATTATCTGGTTGCGGTTGGTTAGGCGGGTGGAGCCGGTCACATCGACCCCCGGATTAAGAGCAAAGCCCGCAGGGTTCCAGTAAGCCGCGTTGGCGTCATCGGCTATTGCGGTAAAAGCCCCTCCCATTCCCATAGGCCTGGTCCCGTAATAAGCAAAAGAAGATGCGGACAGTGCCAGCATGAGCCCCAGACATAAAAGAACGGCTTTTAACCTCATTTTTGGCTCTCCTCTCCTGATATAATAAAATATATGACAAGAATAATCAATATAGCAATAATTGCGCATGTTGACCATGGGAAAACCACCCTTACCGATCACATCCTTCGCCAGGGCGGAGCTTTTTCCGAAAGGGAAGAAGTTCCGGAGTTGGTCATGGACAGCAATGACCTTGAGAGGGAAAGAGGCATAACCATCTTTTCCAAGAACTGCTCTATCAGATACAAAGACCACAAGATAAACATTGTGGACACACCGGGACATGCTGACTTTGGCTCCGAGGTCGAACGAGTACTTAAAATGGTGGACAGCGTGCTTTTGCTGGTAGATGCAAAAGAAGGCCCGATGCCACAGACCAAATTCGTCCTTTCAAAATCGCTTAAGCTCGGATTAAAGCCGATAGTTGTCATAAACAAGATAGACAAAAAAGGTCAGAGGGCAAATAAGGTCATGGACATGATCTTTGATCTGTTCGTCAAGCTCGACGCAACTGATGAGCAGCTCGATTTTCCGGTGGTGTATACGATCTCGAAGCTGGGCGTGGCCAAGTATGGTCTGGAAGATGACAATAAAGACCTTACGCCCCTGTTCGAGACCATTCTAAAGCACATAAAACCTTATCCGGACAAAAGCCAAAGCCCCCTCCAGCTCCAGGTGGCCAATCTTTCCTATAACGAGTACCTTGGCAGGGTCGCCATAGGCAGGATAAGCAGCGGCAAACTTGAAAAAGCCGCGAACATAGCCGTCAGCAGAAGGAACGGCTCTCTTGAGAATGCGAAAATAACCAAGATCTCCGTCTTTGAGGGATTGCACGAAGTTGAGGTGGAAAGCGCGGAATGCGGGGATATTGTTGCGGTTGCCGGTATCCCGGAAATAACCATTGGGGAAACCATCTGCAATATCGAGGACCCAAGGCCTCTTCCTCTGCTGCAAATAGACGAGCCCACCCTTACCATGGAGTTTTTGGTCAATGATTCTCCCTTTTCGGGAAAAGAAGGCAAATATGTCACGACCAGACACCTAAAGGAAAGGCTGGAGAGGGAGCTTCAGACAAATGTCGGACTTAAGGTAGAAGATATCGGAGGAGCCGACGGCTTTAAGGTGTCCGGAAGGGGAGAGCTGCACCTTTCCATCCTTCTGGAGCAGATGAGGAGAGAAGGCTATGAGATAGCGGTTTCCCAGCCGGAAGTCATCTTTAAGACTGTTCACGGCGAAAAAATGGAGCCTATAGAGCAGGCGGTCATAAGCGTTCCCGAAGAATTTGCGGGGGTTGTAATAGAAAAGCTCGGGAAGAGAAAAGGCGAAATGCAGGACATGAACGTCAGGAATTCGGTGACGACCATGACCTATCTTGTCCCAACAAGGGGACTGCTGGGGTTCAGGGCCGAATTTATTATGGATACAAAAGGAGAGGGGATACTGAACCACGCCTTTTTTCGGTACGAACGATTTAAGGGAGAGATATCCCGCAGGCAGAATGGGGTCCTGATATCCGGAGAGAACGGGCGTTCCGTTGCCTATGCCCTGGACAACCTGCAGGACAGAGGAAGGCTTTTTATCGGAGCCGGGGTAAATGTATACGAAGGAATGATAATCGGGGAGAACTCGAGGTCTCAGGACATGTCGGTAAATCCCTGCAAAGAAAAGAAACTGACCAATATGAGAGCGGCGGGTTCCGACGATCTTGTAAAACTGACCCCTCCGATCAAACTGACGCTGGAGCAGGCGCTGGAATTTATCAACAATGATGAGCTGGTGGAGATAACCCCGGCAAGCATCAGGCTTAGGAAAAAACTTCTGAAAGAGAACGAAAGAAAAAGAGGCAAGAAGGATTAAGCTTTGGCAAGCCTCTTTTTGAGCCCCTCGTGTTCTCTCCACAATTCTTTAGGCAGGCCTCTTCCAAACGATCTGAGGAATTCCTTCTGGCTTTCCAACTCGACAGCCCATTCGCTCTTGTCTATGGAAAGAAGCTTTTTCATCTTTTCCAGCGAAATATCCAGTCCGGTAAGGTCAATATCTTCTGGGTCCGGGAGATAACCTATAGGAGATTCCACTGCTTTTACTTTTTGTCTGCACCTGTCGATTATCCACTCAAGCACCCGCAGATTTTCGCCGAAACCGGGCCACATAAAATCGCCGTTCTCATCCTGTCTGAACCAGTTCACATGGAAGATCTTGGGGCTGGATACCATTTTCTTTCCCATTTTCAGCCAGTGGGAAAAATATTTGTCCATGTTGTATCCGCAAAACGGAAGCATAGCCATGGGGTCGCGCCTTACCTCCCCCTGCTTGCCGTACTGTGCCGCTGTGCGCTCTGATGCCATGGTCGCCCCAACATAAACACCGTGCTGCCAGTGAAAGGCCTCATACACAAGCGGCGCTACCCGGGCCCTTCTTCCCCCGAACACTATGGCAGAGATCGGGACCCCGTGATGCTGCTCAAGCCGGTTGGTTATGGACGGACACTGGCTTGCCGGCACCGTGAATCTTGCGTTAGGATGAGCCCCGAACACTTTCTTTCCGTTCCCGTCCGTCATCCCGGGTTTCCAGGTCTTTCCTTCCCAGTTGATGCCTTCGTCGGGCACCGGAGGGTCCCCGTCCTCCCACCAGACCGTGAGATCCGGCTTAAGAAGAACATTTGTGAAAATAGTATTCTTCCTTATAGTTGCCATCGCATTGGGATTTGTTTTTGTGTTGGTTCCCGGGGCAACCCCAAAAAATCCGGCTTCCGGGTTCACTGCCCAGAGAGTGCCGTCGGAATCAATTCTCATCCAGGCTATATCATCTCCCACGGTCCAGATCCTGTACCCTTTGCAGCGCAGTCCCTCGGGAGGAACAAGCATGGCCAGATTGGTCTTTCCGCAGGCGCTGGGGAAAGCGGCGGCAATATAGGTAATATAACCGTCCGGAGATTCTACTCCCATTATCAGCATATGCTCGGCCATCCAGCCTTCTTTTTGGGCAAGATAGCTGCCGATCCTAAGAGAGAGACATTTTTTGCCCAGCAAAACATTGCCGCCATAACCTGAGCCAACGCTCCAGATGGTATTGTCCTGTGGAAAGTGAAGTATCAGCCTGCGGTCGATATTCAGATCGGCCTTGCTGTGAAGACACTTAGTAAAACTCCCTCTGGCGCCGAGTTTCTCGAGCACCTTCTTGCCTATTCTTGTCATTATCCTCATGTTAAGGACAACATAGATACTGTCTGTTATCTCCACCCCTATCTTGGAAAACTCCGAACCGACCGGACCCATGCTGAAAGGTATCACATACATGGTACGGCCTTTCATTGAGCCTTTGAATATTTCGGAAGCTTTTTTATAGGCCTTTTTAGGCGCCATCCAGTTATTGTTGGGGCCGGCCTCGCCTCTGGTTTTTGTGCAGATATAAGTAAGATGTTCTGTCCTGGCCACATCGTTAACTGCCGTCCTGTGATAGACGCAGCCCGGAAGCTTTTCCTGGTCAAGCATAAGCAGTTCCCCGGTCTTAAAAGCCTCGGCTTCGAGCCGGGCTTTTTCTTCTTCGCCGCCGTCAATCCAGACTATCTTGTCCGGAGAGCACATGGCAGCCATCTGTTTTATCCAGGCCTGGAGTTTTTTGTGCTTCATATGATAACGGGCGCACTCTTGCGCACCTATAACTACAATATTACCTCAAACGCCCTTACGGGACAAGGCTTGACGCAGAGTTCGCAGGAGATGCATTTTTCCTTGTCAAAGGACACTTTCATCATGACGCGGTCAATTGTTATGGCGCCGGCCGGGCATATGGTCACACAGGCGCCGCAATGCGTGCACCTGTTCTCCTCCCACCTTATCTCTGTCTTGAGCGGTTTTACGCTTACGCCGTTCTCTTTTAAGAAAGCCAGCCCTTTGTTGATAAGGTCCTGTTTCCCGGAAACTTCAAGGGTCATGAGGCCTTCTTCTTCCGGCGTGATATCAGCATCAAGTATATTAAAGACCAGATCAAAATCCTTTATAAGCCTGTATACTATCGGCTTGTTGACCTGTTCCCGCGGAAAGGTCAGCACTATTCTTTTTGTCAAATCCATTTTATTTGTCCCCGTTCCTAAAAGGCCTCTCGTTGAGGGCCTTGAATTTTATTCCGGAGCTTTCTCCCGGAAGGGGCTCTACCGGTTTGCCAAGGGTGAACCGTCCTTTTTGTATCCAGGATTTGAGTATTTGGGAGATCTCGGCCGCTTTGGAATAACTTGATAAGGAGGCAGCGGCTATTTCTCTGCCTCGCACTTTTATCTTCCCGCTTTTAAGCTCGGCATAAGACACCTCTCCGATGACATCAGGCTTTGCGGCCGGGTATACTTCAGAATAATCCACCACGGGGGCAAGAATCTCGCTGTCCTTGACCGCAGCCCACCTTAAGATGTCCTCATCAAGCACCGGGATGGGGACGCCTATTCCAACATACATGGAAACCCCGTAGCCAAGAAAACTGGCGCCTTTTATCCAATCGGCGCTCATCTGTTTCAGATCGCCTATCAGGGAAAGAGTGCCACCGCCCCTTTTTGGCACGCCTTTTTCGGTCCTGGGAGGGCAGGGGCTGTGCTGTGTACCGTTCCAGGCCACATAGCCCGTGCCTCCGCCTAAAAATATCCTGGTCCCGATCCCTATGGTCCTAAAATATGGATCCTTGAGCAGAGGGCTTAATTGTCCCGCGCTACAGTAATTGGCATTGGCAAGATTAGGCCTCAGGACGCCCATATAAGTGTATATGGTCCTGTCCGAAAGGTTCACCCCAACATTGTAGTTCTGATAAGCGTTCCTGGGATTGAACAGGAAAGCCTCGTTAAGGTCTTTTATGTTGAGCAGGGTGGAAACCTTTTTTCTGGGGTAGCAGTCCGTGCCATAGCCGGATGCTTCGAACTTAATGTCTTTTCCCCTGAGCAGGTCCTCTATAACATGTCCTCCGCCGTATTTGAACTCCCCCGGGTAGACTTTGTTAGCAGGGTCGTCCTCCGGGATCTCGGTGGCGCCAAGATATAGGTCTACCGCGGCAAGCCCTGCATAGGCGCTGACGCCGTTAAGTGTGGCCTTATGTATCTTGATCTTAGGTTTTGTATGGCCCACATTCAAAAATACGCCGGAAGAGCACATCGGGCCGAAGGTCGCCGTTGTTACCACATCCACTTTTTGAGCGGCCTTTTCCGCGCCCTCTTTTTCAACAAGATCGATCAGTTCATCCGCCGAGACCACTACAGCCTGGCCTTTTTTTATCTTTTCGTTTATTTCCTCGTATGTTCTCAGCTGTTTTGCCACGCCTCATCCCTCCAATAGTATAATAATAGCACTTTATGGCTGGAATCTGATATGCAAAATATCGCCGTCCCTTACCTCATAATTTTTCCCCTCGAGCCGCAAAAGGCCCAACTCTCTTGCCTTTGACAGCGAAGAGGCCCTTTCAAGGTCTTCAAAAGAGATCACCTCGGCGCTGATAAAACCTTTCTCCATGTCAGAGTGCACTTTTGCCGCGGCAGCGGGCGCTTTGGCGCCCTTTTTGACCGTCCAGGCCCTGGCCTCTTTCTCGTTGGCGGTAAAAAAAGTGATCAGGTCAAGAAGCCTGTAGCAGGCGCTTATAAAACAGGGCAGGGCGGGCTCTTTTTGCCCAGCGGCTTCAAGGTACTGCTTTGCATCTTCCAAAGAAAGCTCTTTTACATCCGCCTCTAATTTTGCGCACATGTATATAAGGCGGCAGCCGGTTTTTTCGCTGTAGGCATCCAGAGCGTTGTTTCTCGGCAGAGTTTCGTCGCAGTTGGCAAGGAGCAGCCGTGGCTTAGAGGTCAGAAGGGAAAGGCCTTTTACGGCTTCGAGCTCATCTTCCCTCAACGACAAGCTTCTTGCGGGGATCCCCTTTGAAAGGCCATCCCCCAGCTTCTCTAGTGCCGACAGCTCTTCAAGGACTTTTTTGTCCCGGCTTTTGGCCGATGTACGGACCGCCGAGGTCCTTTTTTCTACGGAGGCAAGGTCAGCCAGCAGAAGCTCGGCATCTATTATTTCTATATCCCTTACGCTGTCAAGGCTGCCGTCAACATGGGCGATGCTGCCGTCTGTGAACACCCGAACGACATGGACCACTGCGTCCACTTCCCTGATATTAGAGAGGAATTTATTTCCCAGCCCTTCTCCGCGGCTGGCGCCTTTTACAAGCCCGGCAATATCCACGAACTCGATTATCGTTCCGACAGCCTTTAAAGAGCCGACGATCCGGGCGATAGTCCCGGTCCTTTTATCGGGGACCTCAACTATCCCTATATTGGGGTCTATAGTGGTAAAAGGATAATTTGAAACATCCGCTTTTGCTCCTGATAAAGCGTTAAAAACGGTCGATTTCCCCACATTGGGAAGGCCAATTATACCGAGTTTAAAGCCCACTTTACCGCCTCTTTGAGATCTTTAAGCAGATGTCAAGCGATCTTGGGGAGTGTGTCAGAGCTCCTGCCGAAATAAAATCAACTCCGGTCTTTGCGACTGAACGGATATTCTTAAGAGTGATGCCGCCGGAAGCCTCGGTCTTTACAGCCCTTTTGTTCTTTTTGTCCCATTCCCTTACTATTTTTACCGCTCTTTTAAGCATTGGAGGGACCATATTGTCCAGCAGTATCCTGTCCGCTCCCGAGGACAGACAGCTCTTAACTTCCGACAGGTTTTTTGCTTCTATTTCCACCTTGCCGAATTTTTTTGCCTTTGCAACCGCTGATTTTAGGTCTTTAATAAAGGGCAAATGGTTGTCCTTTATAAGGATAGAATCGTAAAGCCCCATCCTGTGGTTTGTACCGCCGCCCACAGCAACAGCCTCTTTTTCCAGCTCCCTCAAAAGCGGTGTGGTTTTTCTGGTGTCAAGAAGCACGGCCTTAGTGCCTTTAAGTTCTTTTTTGTAAAGGGCGGAAAGGGTGGCTATCCCCGACAGCCTTTGCAGAAAATTCAGCGCGAGCCTTTCTCCGGAAAGGACCTTCGACGCCGGCCCGCTCACTTCGGCTATCAGAGCCCCTTTTGTTAACTTATGCCCGTTCTTCATCCTCGGGATAAAGCGAATGGACCTGTCCAGCTGTTCGAACACTTCCTTGGCAATGTTGAGACCGGAAAGAATGCCGTAATCCTTACTGATGATCTTGGCCAGGCATTTTGATCCCGGAGCAATTACCGATGCTGAAGTGATGTCGCCTTTCCCAAGGTCTTCCTTAAGTGCCAGTCTTACCAGTTTTTTGCGGTCCATATGCTATTTTAGGATGAACCAGGTCAAATAGTAATAAACTATGGGAGCAGTAAATATAAAGCTGTCCATTCTGTCGAGAATCCCCCCGTGCCCCGGGACAAGCCGGCTCGAATCCTTGGCGCCAGCGTCCCTTTTTATGAGCGATTCGGAAAGGTCGCTCAGCTGTGAAAAAACACCTATCAGGGAGCCCAGAATAAGATAATGCGCCCAGTTTACAGGGACAAGCATCCCTTCTGCAAGCACCCCAAAAATATAGGCGCCTGCCAGAGCAAAGGTAAAGCCGGCCGCAGAACCGACAACGGTCTTTTTGGGGCTTATATAAGGGCTCAGTTGTTTAACTCCAAACCTTCCGCCTATAAAATATGATGCAGTATCTCCGGCCCAGACAGTGAGAAGAAGAAAGAAAAGACAGGCCCCGTGCGGCGTGAGGTCCCTAAGAAGGACAAGATAACTGAAAAGCCACCCCACATAGAGTGTGCCGAGCAGGGTTATCGCGATGTTAACAGAGGCCATAGCGGTCCTTCTGATGAAGATAGCCGCGCAGAAGATCGAGATTATGGAAGCGGTCAAAATAACGGAAAAAGCGGATTCCCAGGAGGGATGCTTAAGCGTCAGCTGAATGAACACGATGAAGAACAGCGTGAACAGGTTCCCCAGAGTGTAATAAGGACTCAGTCCCTTGGAGCGCATCAAATTGAAGAATTCGTTCAGGGAGATCACGGCAAGGGAGGTTACCATAAAAAAGAACCACAGGCCACCAAAATAAGTGCAAAAAACAACGATCGGAACGCCTATCAAGACAGTCAAGATCCTTTGAAGCATAACTACCTCCCGCTTATTATTTACAGGCCGCCGAACCTGCGGCTCCTTGAGGAATAGTCCTCAAGAGCTTTTTGCATTTCCTTTTCTCTAAAATCGGGCCAAAGGGTTTTTGTAACATAGATCTCGCTGTAGGCTATCTGCCACAGCATAAAATTGCTAACCCTTAGGTCCCCTCCGGTCCTGATCAGAAGGTCGGGGTCCGGGACGCCATCCGTATACAGATGGCTGCCGATATCGGTTTCGCTAACCTTTTGCAGGGGCTGCTTTTCGCTGATAAGACGGTTTATCGCATCTGTTATCTCGGCCCTGCCGCCGTAATTGAGCATTATCTGAAGGCACAGGCCATCATTCTTCCCGGTCTTTTTCATCGCCGCATGTACCTTTTCCCTGATCTTGGCGTCCATCTCAGATATCCTGCCTAAAAACCTTATCCTAACGCCCTTTGCCGAAAGCTCTTCGATCTCTCTGTCGAGGGATTCCAGTACCAGGTTCATTAAAAAGGAGACCTCTTCCTTGGGCCTTGACCAGTTCTCTGTAGAGAACGCGTAGACGGTCAGATATTTTATGCCAAGACAAGCGCAGGTCTTTATTGCTGACCTGATAGACTCCAGCCCGACCCTGTGGCCCGCTATCCTGGGCAGCCCTCTTTTTTGCGCCCAGCGGCCGTTCCCGTCCATGATGATGGCAATATGCCCAGGCAAATTGGGAAGAGTTTTGGGCTTAATACCGGGGCCGAAAAGGCGTTTTATGAGCCGCTGTATCATCAATTATTCTTCACTTATGGCGTCAACAGGGCAGGCCTCAACGCATTCCTCGCAGTCGGTGCACTCAGGGCCTATTACATAGACATCTCCCTGGGGGTGGATGGCCTTGTAAGTGCAGACCTCTACGCAGGCGCCGCAGCCTGTGCAGTCGGAAGAGATCTTATGCATGATATCAAACCTCCATTACTTCCTTTTCTTTTGAGACAACCAGCCGGTCGATCTCCTGGGAATGCCTTTCGACCGTCTTTTGTATCTCGGTCTCAATATGTTTTTCCTGGTCCTCCGTCAGTTCCTTCTTTGCTTTTTTTGCCTTGGCCTCTTCTATCGCGTCCCGCCTGATGTTCCTTATGGAGATCTTGGAATCTTCCGAATGCTTTTTTATCAGTTTTACCAGGTCCCTTCTTCTTTCTTCCGTCAGCGGGGGAAGTATTATCCTTATGATGCCCCCGTCAACCTTTGGCATTGCTCCAAGGTCGGCCTTCTGCAGCGCTTTATCTATCTCTGCCACCGAACCCTTATCGTAAGGCTGTATCGCGATCTGTTTTGGGTCCGGGGTGGACAGATTGGCCAGCTGCTTTATAGGGGTTTGTGTGCCGTAATACTCAACAAGTATATTTTCCACAAGGGCCGCAGAAGCCCTGCCGGTCCTGATAGAAGAGAGCTCTTTTCTGAAAGCCTCTATGGTCTTTTTCATCCTGTCGTCCGCTTTTTTCAGTATTTCAGCCGCCATTATTCTTTGACCACCAGTGTCCCCGCCGGTTTTCCGGAAAGGGCCCTTTCTATATTTCCGCGTTTTGTAAGGTCAAGGACTATGATGGGGATCTCATTGTCCATGCAAAGCGAGACCGCGGTAGAATCCATGACCTTAAGCCTTTTGTTGAGTATCTGCAGGTATTTGACCTTTTTGTACCTGCGCGCCTTGGAGTTCTTTACCGGGTCTTCCGTGTATATCCCGTCAACTTTTGTGGCTTTTAGCACCAGGTCGGCATTTATCTCGGCAGCCCTTAGTGCTGCTGTGGTGTCTGTGGTGAAATAGGGATTTCCGGTGCCTCCGGCAAAAACAACGACCCTTCCTTTTTCCATATGGCGGATCGCCCTTCGTCTGATATATGGCTCCGCAATGGCGAACATCTCTATTGCAGACAGCACCCTGCAGAACAGGCCGGCTTTTTCCAGCGCGTCCTGAATGGCAAGAGCGTTAATGACGGTGGCAAGCATTCCCATATAGTCCCCGGTCGAGCGGTCCATACCGCCCTGACTGGCAGGGACGCCCCTGAATATGTTCCCTCCCCCCACAACAATAGCAAGTTCGACCTTGTGTTTTTTTATCCCTTTAATTTCCTCGGCCAGCGAGGTCAAAACATCGTGGTCTATGCCGTATCTTTGCTTTCCGCCGATAAATTCGCCGCTCAACTTGAGGAGGACCCGTTTATATTTCAGCTTCATTATTTTAGGGAATTATAACAAAGAATGAGAGAGAGTGTCAAACTAGCAGGCCCACCGCCAGTGCCATGGCTCGAACGAAAAGCCGTTAGGATTGTCCTTTGGATAAGAAAGGTAAAAGTCGAACTTTATTTTTCATGGGATATTTGGAATTCCTCGTCCTGGTCCTTGTCCTACGAGCAGATGAAAGGACGAGAACAAGGACAACTCGGAAAATTGAGGAAGATAGTTATAATTACAGAACAGCTTTGCGAGTTCTGGAGAGGGGAGGATTCGAACCTCCGAAGACTTGCGTCGACAGATTTACAGTCTGTTGCCATTAGCCGCTCGGCCACCTCTCCGCTACAGTCTTGAGCGATAGTTTGAGTCTTGAGTACTGAGCGCTCAAGACTAAAGACTCACACTCAAACTCACACTAAGCCACAAGACTAATCTTACCAAAAACGGGCCGGCATATCAAACACACTCTCATGCTATAATCTGCGTATGCTGATAAAAATAATCGCGCTTTTGGCGGCTCTGCTGACCTCCACGGGATTTGTTCCTCAAATAATCAAAGGATTTAAAACCGGGCATGTAAAAGATGTGTCGCTGATGACGCTTATTTTTACGGCAGCCGGGACATTCTGCTGGGCGATCTACGGATTTTCACTGGGGGATACCATAATAGTGCTCGCCAATATTTTTACATGCTCGACGGTTATAATTTTGATGATAATGAAAGTCGTATACAGGCAGGCATGACCTCTCAGAACTTCCCCGGTTTTCTCTTTCTGTAGGCCTCATACATGATAAGCGCGGCGGCAACAGAGGCGTTCAAGGAAGGGATCTTTCCTCGCATCGGGATCCTGACCATATAATCGCACCTGGAGCGCACCAGAGGCGTTATGCCTTTATTTTCTCCTCCGATCACGATGGCCAGCGGCATGGTGTAATCAACCTCGCTTAATTTACAGCCGCCAAGGGCGTCTATCCCCACTATCCAGAGCCCGTTCTCCTTCAGTTCGTTTATGGTAGAGCTCAGATTGGCCACGCGCGCAACTTTAACATGTTCTATGGCCCCGGCCGAGGTCTTGCTGATGGTGGTGGTTACTCCCACCGCTCTGTTCTTGGGGATTATTATCCCGTGGACCCCTGAGGCATCCGCCGTCCTTATTATGGCGCCAAAATTCTGGGGGTCTTCAAGGCTGTCCAGTATCAGGATAAAAGGGGGCTCGTTTTTGGACTTCGCGTCCTCGAGAAATTCCCAAAAGTCGCTGTAGCCTTTTGCCGATGCTATTGCCACTACCCCCTGATTGAACTTGGCGTATTTTTGAAGGGTGTAATTGTCCGCCCAGCTGTAAGGGATACCGGCAGACTTTGCCAGCTCGATAATTCTGTCGATGGCCGCGTCCTTGCCCTTATATTTGCCTATAAAGATCTTGTTAATGGGCCTCTTGGCCTTTAACGCTTCTTTTACGGGGTTTTTGCCGCAGATGACTTCCTGCATTTTACTAAAGGGCCTTTTCGAATATTGCCAGAGCCTCGTCTATCTGGGCTTTCTTGATCGTTAATGGCGGGATGAACCGTATGACCTGGTCGTGGCTGCCGCAGCTGATCAAAAGAAGCCCGTTCTCAAGACAGGCCGAGATGACTTTTTTTGTCTTTTCCGGGTCCGGATCCCCGTTCTCTTTTATGAATTCAACGCCGACCATCAATCCCATCCCCCTCACATCTCCGATCTCTTTATTCGTTTTTTGAAGAGCTTTCAGCTTTTTAACAAGATACTTGCCGGTTTTTTCGGCCTTCTCGGCAAGTTTTCCGCTCTCTATCACTGCGATCGTGGCAAGTGAAGCCGCGCAGCAGACCGGATTTCCTCCGAACGTGCCACCGTGAGCACTGACAGTCCATGACTGCATCAGTTCTTTTCGCGCGATTATCCCGCCAAGCGGGAGCCCGTTCGCAATTGCTTTTGCCATTACCATAATGTCGGGAGTTACTCCCAAAGACTGGCAGGCGAACATCTTTCCCGTCCGGCCAAAGCCGCTTTGGACTTCGTCAAATATTAGAAGTATCCCGTTCTCTTTGCAGATGCGCGAGAGCTCTTTCAGATACCAATCGGGAGGAACAACATATCCCCCCTCTCCAAGTATCGGCTCGATTATCATTGCGGCAACCTTATCCGCGCCCTCATTCACTATAATATTTTCAACTGCTTTGAGGCAGTGTTTTGAACAACCCTTCGGATCCTGAGGACGGCCGTTCTCATCTTTGCACCGGTAGCAGTAAGGGTAGGGGGCCTCAAAGACATTGGCCATCAAAGGCTCATACCCCTTTTTATATTTTTCCTTGGAGTTAGTGACCGTCATTGCCGCAAAGGTCCGTCCGTGGAAGCTGCCTGAAAAAGAGATTATTCCCTGTTTTTTAGAAGTGTATTTTGCAAGCTTAATGGCAGCCTCAACTGCACCGGAGCCGTCCTGGCAGAAAAAGCACATATCAAGACCGTCCGGAGTGATCTCCTTTATCTTTTCGGCCAGCTGCACATATTTTTCGTAGTATGCAACGCCTATGCAGATATGCATTAGGTTTTTGGCCTGCTCTTTTATGGCCGAAACCACCTTCGGATGGCAGTGCCCCAGCGCTGTTACTGCTATGCCGCAGGAAAAATCAAGGACCTTTTTGCCGTCATGGGCAAATAGATAAGGTCCCTTTCCTTGTGTTATAACCAGGTCATTGTAATGGCCAAGGACAGGGGAAACGACCTCTTTGTACCGCGAGATTAATTTTTGTTTATCCATTTGTTTCCTGTGCGCGTCACGCCGCGCACCTACATCACACCGATTCGACCCCGGTCACTTCCGGGACATCCTCTTTTATCATCTGCTCAACAACATTTTT
This sequence comes from Candidatus Margulisiibacteriota bacterium, assembly GCA_041650635.1. Classification (NCBI taxonomy): domain Bacteria; kingdom Bacillati; phylum Candidatus Margulisiibacteriota; species Candidatus Margulisiibacteriota bacterium. The sequence goes on from JBAZKV010000009.1 coordinate 24,479, forward strand.
TAATGTCATCGTCGCCATCGGGCAACCCCCGCAGGCTCCCGTCAACCTGACTTCTACGATGCCGTCTTTATACGAAACAAATTCAACATCGCCTCCATCGCCTTGCAGCGACGGGCGGACCTTGTCCAACGAAGCCTTTATTTTTTCTTCCATTTTTTTATCCCTTCGTTCATGCTTCCCGACCTGAATCCTTGCAAATCCAATGTAACATATGCAAACCCCAAATCCTTCAATTTTCGGGCTATTTTACTCATTATATCACCTTTGAAAATCCTTTGAATTTGAGAGGGATCTATCTCTATGCGGGCGATATTGTTGTGTGCGCGAACGCGTATGGGCAAACGGCCGTTTGCCCATATTATTCTCTTCAATATTTTCTCCGCTTCCTCGATCCTGCGCAATTTCTCTTTGGATAATTTTTCCCCATACGGTATCCTTGATGCCAAACACGCGCAGGCGGGCTTGTTCCAGGTCGTAAGGTTCAATTGCCTGCTGAATTTTCTGATGTCGGCCTTTGTCATCTTTGATTCCTGCAGAGGACTGCGGACCCCCAATTCTTTTTTTGCCCTTGAACCAGGCCTAAAATCCTTCAGATCATCATAGTTTGATGCATCAAGAACGGTTTTGACCCCCTGTTCCTTTGCGACCGCCTTTAACTGTTCAAACAGTTCCTTTTTGCAGAAATAGCACCTTTGCGGAGGGTTTGATATGAACTTTTTATCATCGAATTCCTTTGTCTTGATGATCTTATGTCTTATCTTCAGAAGTTTTGCGAGCTTTTTGGCGTCTTTGAGCTCGCTTTTTGGGTAGGTTTCTGATACAGCGGTCACCGCAATAACATTGTCCCCAAGGACCTCTTTTGCTACCGCGCAAAGGAACGAGCTGTCCACTCCTCCGGAAAAGGCGATCAGAGAAGGCCCCATCTTCTTAAGGGTCTTTTTTAGTGCAAGAAGTTTGTTCATTTTTATAAATGTGACCCGACCTTAATAGGACCACCTGCCAAAGCATGGCGGGCAGGTCGGCTCCGAGGTTGAGCCCATAAGGAGCCGACGCTTCAGCGTCGGGACTATAAACTCATTTAAAAACTATTTCTTTCACCGCTTTTATGGCGGCTTCTATGTCTTTTTCCGTATTGTAATAGCCGGCAGATATTCTGACAGTGCCTTTTGGAAAAGTCCCGATGGTCCTGTGGCACAGGGGGGAACAGTGAAGCCCGGTCCGGACTATGATGCCGAACTTCTTTTCCAGAATCTCTCCCACTGCAGAAGGGTCCATCCCCTTTATGTTAAAAGACACAACGGCAGCCTGTTTTTCGGGATCATTTGGCCCATAGACTTCAACGCCTTTGATCTTGCTCAGCCCTTCAATCAGTTTTGCTGTCAGCTGTTTTGTATGGTTTCTTATGTTCTTAGTCCCATTTTTCAGTATGAACTTTGTTGATGCCAGCAGTCCGGCTATCCCGGGGGTGTTGGGGGTGCCTGTTTCAAACCTGTCCGGCAAAGAATCAGGCTGTGTCTCTGATTCTGATATGGTCCCGGTGCCACCATGTCTCAGCGGCTCTATACCCTTGACCCTTGCCCCTATGTACAGTCCCCCTGTTCCCATGGGCCCCATAAGACCCTTGTGGCCCGCAAATGCCAGAAGGTCAATGTTCATCTTTTGCACATCAATATCATAGATCCCCGCTGTCTGTGCTGCATCAACAAGAAAGGCAAGACCCTTCTCTTTTGCAAGCAAACCTATCTCTTTAAGCGGCTGGAGGGACCCGATGACATTGGAAGCGTGCAATACTGCTATCATCCGTGTGTTGTTTTTTATTCGTTCTCTTAGAGCTTCGGCTGTGATAGCATAGTCTGGGGTCATTACCGGCACTGTTTCCGTCTCAACTCCTATCCGCTCAAGAAAGCGAAGAGGCCTTGCTATTGAATTATGTTCTATGGAAGAGATCAGAACATGGTCCCCGTCCTTAAGAAACCCTTTTAAGGCCGTATTGATGGCATCCGAGCAGTTGAGCGTGAAAACAATGTTGTCAGCAGGCTTAGCATTGAAAAGTTCTGAAAGAGAGGTCCTGCACTGCGTAAGGATCTCGTCTGCTTCAAGGGATAAGGCGTCCGCACCGCGTCCGGGGCTAACATCGTTCTCTTTAAGAAAGCTGTGGACTGCCTCAAGGACTTCCGGCGGCTTGGCTTTGGAAGTAGCCGCGTTATTAAGATAGATCAGAAGATCACTTCCTTGCCAGGATAGAATTTATCTTTTGAGCAAGAGCCTCTTTTGTCAAAAAGCCAACTACCCGGTCAACTTCTTTTCCGGCCGAAAAGAAAATAAGGCAGGGGATGCCCATTATCTGGAATTTCCCGGCCAGGTCCGGGCTTTGATCGGTATTGAGTTTGACGAACTTCATTTTTCCCTTGAATTCTTCCGCGGCCGCCTCAACAACGGGGGCTACCATCCTGCAGGGACCGCACCACGGCGCCCAAAAGTCCACCAAGACAGGCACATTTGCTTTTACGACCTCGGCTTCAAAATTTGCTGTGCTAACCTCAGGTAATGTTGACATTCATGATCTCCTTTTCTGTGTTGTACGGGCAGGACTTCGGCGAGCTCAGTCGATTCGCGGCCGCCTGCCCCTGCATTTCAAAAATTTGGAATTGATTTTCCCCGGGAATCAATTGCGACCACCACGGGAAAATCCTCAACCTTTATCCGCCTTATTGCCTCTGTCCCCAGCTCAGGATACGCGACCACTTTTGAGGCTTTGATCCTTTTTGACAGATAGGCTCCGGCCCCGCCAATAGCGGCAAAATAAACCGCCTTCTTCTTAATTATAGCATCAACAACTTCTTTGCTGCGTTTGCCTTTGCCTATCATTCCAATTAATCCGGCACTTAAAAGCGCCGGAGTATAACGGTCCATTCTTGCGGAGGTTGTAGGTCCCGCAGAGCCGATTGCTTTGCCGGGGCGGGCAGGGGTGGGGCCGACATAGTATACTATTTGCCCTTTAAGCTCTGCCGGCAGCTTTTTGCCTTTCTGCAAAAGCTCGAACAGTATTTTGTGCGCGGCATCGCGGGCGGTCAGTAATATCCCGGATAAAAGCACCCTATCGCCGGCTTTTAAAGCGGTGAGCGAGCCTTTTTCCGCAGGCAGGCCTATTTTTTTCATTTTGATAGTACAATTATACAATCATTTGTAGAAAATACATACAGTGAAATTATTAAAAAACCGTATCGACATATCATCAAGAGGATCGATAATGCCAACAATTATTAATGCTGCGCAACAAGTAAAGAATCCGAATCTTGTTCCCGTAAAAAGTCCGATAGCCAGATCTTCTTATGACAGGATAATTGGGGTAGAGGCCTGCCTTATGAGACCCTTTGCCCATGGATATCTTAAAGCAGCTCTGAATTCACCGGAGTTTAGAAACAGCTGTTATCCCGCTTGGCATAGGGCTGAACCTCTGACGATTGCTCAAAATATAGAGCCCGCAGAAGGCTTGATCCGCCAATCAGGGCACTATATCGAGCACAAATCACCTTTTTCGGAATTTAATTTTGTGCTTAATCTGGCAAGCTTATTGCCTGTCTTTAAAGACCATGAAGCCGAAGTCCAGGCATTTTTTGATGAGGGCGTCCCAAGAGCTCTTGATACCATGTCGTTGACGCTTTCTGATGACGGACCTTTTTGGGGGATAGATCCGTCAACGGTACGGCAAACAGGTCTGCCCAGTTATCAGATAACAGAATCTATAAAAAGGACAGGGCCTTCTCTGGACCTTCTGTTCAACAGGTTAAGCGCCCTTATGGGAAAAGCGGTAAAGACCGGAGAATATGAGTTCACTCCATGGTCTTTTGAGATGCACCTGCCGATCGTGCCGGAGAGAAGAGTTAAGGTGAATCTGTACGACATATTTGAAAGGGAAGACGGGGGAGAGGTTGAGCTTGCTAGCGAGGGATTTGTTGATGCCAGAATAGCCGTATATGATCAGATCAGGGACGGGCTTTGGAAGACGGGTTTCCATATGAAGAATTCCCGGCCTATATAGAAATGCTGCCGGTATCAAAGCAAAGCAGGGACGGGCGTTGGAATGTTTATCCCCAGAACACCGACTGCCTATATTTCCCTTCCTATTTTTCTTCCGGAGGGGAAATGATCTCCATCAGCAATCTTGGGATAAGAAAGAACTTTATTCACATCAATCCAAGCAGGACTAGATAATTGCTTCCCCGTGTCTGTGCGCGTGGCATTCGATATTAACGGCGACCGGCAGACTGGCAATATGACATGGGGCTGATTCAATGTTTACCGCAAGACAGGTTGTTTTTCCTCCGAATCCCGAAGGCCCGATACCCAATTTGTTGATACGGTGTAATAGATCAATTTCCAAATTACCTAGATGCGCAACGCGACGCGCATCTACACGCAATAACGCCTTTTTTGCCAGATAGGCGCATTTTTCAAAATTGCCGCCTATACCAACCCCCACGATCATCGGGGGACAGGCGCTGGGGCCGGCCTTTTTTACTGTCTCGATCACAAAGGCCTTTACCCCTTCTATGCCGTCGGACGGCTTCAGCATCTTAAGCGCGCTCATGTTTTCTGCTCCGCCGCCTTTCGCAAGCAAATAAAGCTTTATTTTATTGCCGGGAACGATCTCTGTGTGAAGTATCGCGGGAGCGTTGTCCCCGGTGTTCTTTCTTATTAACGGGTCATTAACCACCGACGCTCTCAAATACCCTTTCTTAACAGCCTGCTTGACCCCTTGGTCCACCGAACTTTTGAGGTCGCCGCCGGAAATGTGAACATCCTGTCCTATTTGCGCAAATACTACCGCAAGGCCGGTATCCTGGCAAATCGGAATTCTTTCTTTTTTTGCGATCGAGGCGTTCTCAAGAAGGACCTTAAGCACGGACCTTGCGGAGCTGTTTTTTTCTGTTTTATTGGCCTTTTTTAGGGAGGATAACACATCCGGGGCAAGTTCAAGATTGATCTTGATAAATAGATCTTCCACTGCCTTTGTTATTAAAGCGGCCTTTATTTGCCGCATAGCTTAAAAGTATCCTTTACGACCTGTGCAGAGGCGTTAAGAGCGTTCTCTTCCGCTTCAGAAAGCTCAAGCTCAATGATCTCTTCGATGCCTTTCTTGCCCAGCCTAACAGGAACTCCGATATAAACGCCCGAAATGCAGTATTGCCCCTCAAGATATGCGGAGCAGGGTACCACCTTTTTTGTGTCTTTAACAATGGCCTCTACCATAGATGCTGCCGAAGCCGAAGGCGCATAATATGCGCTTCCTGTCTTAAGAAGTTTGACTATTTCGGCCCCTCCGTCCCTGGTCCTTTGAATAAGAGCGGCGACCTTTTCAGCGGGCAGGACTTTTTCGACTGGTTTTCCGTCGACCAGCGTATACTTTGGCAGTGGGACCATCGCGTCTCCGTGGCCTCCAAGGACCATGGCCTCTATCCTGTTCGGTGATATACCTGTCTCGAGCCAGATAAAAGAAGCAAGGCGGGCGCTGTCAAGAATGCCGGCCATACCGACCACTTTTCTGCTGTCAAATCCGGTCTCTTCCTTCATCAGTTGGGTCATTACATCAAGCGGATTGGTAACCACGATCACAATGGAGTTTGGTGCAAAAGCCTTGATATTTCCGGCAACAGCCTTTATTATGGCCGCATTCTTTATAACCAGGTCTTCGCGCGTCATGCCGGGTTTCCTTGCAAGGCCGGCAGTTACAACAACAATATCAGAACCTTTTATTCGGGAATAATCGTTTGTGCCTGTGACCTTGCAGGCAAATCCCTCCACCGGGGCTGATTCAAGTATATCAAGCGCTTTTCCCTGAGGCACCCCGTCGATTATGTCAACGAGGATAACCTCTCCGAGCCCCTTTTCAGCGCACCTGCGGGCGGTCTCGGCCCCGACATTGCCCGCTCCTATTACGGATATCTTTGTCATAAAGCCCCGATTATGGCATCCGCCATCTGTGATGTGCCGACGGCCGTGGGATCATCGGGACGGGGTTTCATGTCGTATGTGACATTCTTGCCGTCATCTATCACTCTTGAAACAGCCGCTTCAAGTTTATCCGCCGCCTCTTTTTCCCCGATGTGCCGCAGCATCAGGACGGCGGAAAGTATCATTGCAACAGGATTGACCTTGTTCTTGCCCTTGTATTTAGGAGCGCTTCCGTGGGTGGGCTCAAAAAGCGCGGTGTCTTTGCCGATATTAGCCCCGGGGGCCATTCCCAGACCTCCCACAAGACCGGCGCACAGATCGGACAGGATATCCCCGTAAAGATTTGGCAGTACCAGAACATCATAGAGCTCCGGCTTTTGGACCAATTGCATGCACATATTGTCGACCAAGCGCTCCTCGTACTCGACCTTACCCTCGTATTTTTTTGACACTTCTTTTGCAACGGCAAGAAACAGCCCGTCGGTGTGCTTCATTATGTTGGCTTTTGAGACCGCCGTCACTTTCCTCCTCTTGTTCTTTACCGCGTAGTCAAAAGCATATTTAACTATCCTTTTTGTCCCCATAACGGAGATGGGCTTTATAGAGACCCCTGAGTCTTTGTTGATATGTTTTCCTGATAGTGTTTCTATTTGTTCGATCAGGTCTTTCGTTTCCTTTTTGCCTTCTTCAAACTCTATGCCGGCGTACAGGTCTTCCGTGTTCTCCCTGACAATAACCAGGTCTATGTTCTCGTATCTTGAGCGGACCCCCCTGTAGGATTTACAGGGCCTTACGCAAGCGTACAGGTCCAGTTCCTTGCGGAGAGCAACATTGACGCTGCGAAAACCTTTGCCGATCGGCGTGGTTATGGGGCCTTTGAGGGCTACTTTGTTCTTTCTTATGGAATCAAGGACCTCTTTTGGAAGAGGGGTGCCGTATTTGTCCATCACATCGGAGCCGGCCTCAACCACTTCCCATTTGATCTTAACCCCTGTGGCATCAACGCACCTGCGGGTCGCCTCCGTTATTTCCGGGCCGATGCCGTCACCCGGGATGAGGGATATTGTGTATGGCAATTTATTCTCCTTTTCAAACAAATTATAACATAGGCAAACAAAAGAGGATGTGGCGCCGAAATTGCTGGCAATTGACCATATGACTCTATTTGTTGGAAAATACCGCGTGGAATCCGCGAGATTAAAAGGATGGGATTATTCATCAAAAGGATATTATTTTGTTACCATTTGCACAGGAAACCGCAGGCATTATTTTGGGAAAATCGTGAACGGGAAAATGGCATTATCGGAAATGGGACAAATAATCCAAGACGAATGGCAAAAAACAGGGATGATCCGAAAAAATGTTAAATTGGATGAATTCGTAGTTATGCCAAATCATATTCACGGGATATTGGTTATTGAATCGATTGTGGTAGAGACGCCCCGCCGGGGCGTCTCTACAAACGACCTCCCCCGGTCTACAAACGACCTACCCCCGTCCGCAAACAACCCTGTATTCCCACGCGACAATAACAATTGGGGTCCCAATACATTGGGTTCAATAATTAATCAGTTTAAATCAGTTTCAACCAAACGCATCCGGGCGATGGGGGGCAATAATTTTGAATGGCAGGGGCGATATCATGACCATATAATCAGGAATCAATGGTCGTTGGATCGAATAAGACGGTACATAGAAAACAATCCTAGAAATTGGCAAAATGATAGAATGAATAATTGATTCTTTTAGCAGATCCTCGGCAGCTGCTCTCCTTCAAGCATTCCAAGCGGCCGCAAAGAGCCGACCCGGGTCTTTATTGATACTCCGGTTGCACCTTTTTCCACAAAACCCAGGATAGATGCGTTTTTGCCTAGTTTATGGGTTTTTATCTTTTTTAGGGCCTTGTCTGCGCTACTCTGTCTGACGAATGCGACAAATTTTCCTTCGTTTGCCACATGCAGGGGATCAAGCCCCAGGAGGTCGCAGGCGGCTTTGACCTGCGGCAGTACGGGGATCTTATCTTCCTCGATCACTATACTGACCTTGGAAGTTTTGGCTATCTCGTTCAAAGACGCGGCCAGGCCGCCCCTTGTCGGGTCCCGCAGAACGCGCACATCCTTGGAAAGGAATGCTTCAACTATGCCGTTGAGGCTGGCGCAGTCGCTTTTAAGGTCCCCTTTAAATCCGAAATCGTTCCTGGCGTTCATTATAGAGACCCCATGGTCTGCGATGGTCCCGCTAAGGATGATCGCATCGCCCGGCGTGGCGTTTTTTGATGAAACATCAATATCCTTTGGGATCTTTCCTATGCCGGCTGTGGTTATGTAAATTTGAGGGGCCGGTTTTAACCCGCCTCTACGGTCAACAACCTTTGTATCGCCGGTAACGATCAAAACCCCGGCTTCTTTGGCCGTTTTTGCCATTGAGGAAGCTATCTTTCCCAGGTCATCCATTTCAAAACCTTCTTCTATTATGAAGGAGGCGGAAAGATAGAGGGGCTTTGCGCCTTTCATGGCAAGGTCATTGACAGTTCCGCACACCGACAGCTTTCCTATATCGCCACCGGGGAAGAACACGGGCTCCACAACAAATGAATCCGTTGTAAAGGCCAGATCGCCCTCGACACACGCCGAATCATCAAGGATATTAAGGATGGGATTGGAGAACCTGGAGATAAAAATATCTTTTATGATATTGCGTGCTTTATTTCCGCCGCTGCCGTGAGAGAGCTCAATTATTGCCATATTTGTAATAGGCCGAACAGGCCCCCTCGCTTGAGACCATGCACGGCCCCACAGGATATTCGGGAGTGCATTTTTTGCCGAACAGTTTGCATTCCGGAGGGGTTTTGACCCCTTTCAGGATACTGCCGCAGGAACAGCCCGCGGGCTCCTTTGCGCTCCTCATCTTTACATCGAACTTTTTAAGAGCATCAAAATCCCTGTATTTGTCCCTAAAAACAAGGCCCGAACCTTTTATCGTGCCGATGCCTCTCCAATTTGAATCCGAGGGCTCAAAGACCTCGTAGAGCACCTTTAAGGCCGCAGGATTGCCTTCTGGTTTGACAACGGATTTATATTGGATCTGTACGGGCGGGCGGTTGCGTGCCCCTATCAGCTTTGCTATCATCCTTATCGCCTCCAGTATATCCTCTGCCTCAAACCCGGCAATTACCCCCGGTATCTCAAGAAAACCGTAAGCGTCCGCTCCAATTATTGTGCTAACATGTCCCGGCAGAATAAAGCCGTCGACCCTTACATCTTTTGCTCCGGTTAAGGCCTGTAGGGCAGGGGGAATAAGCTTGAAGGCCGGAATGACCGAAAAATTATGGGCCTTTTCCTCCTTTGCTTTAAGGACGGTTGCTGCTATAGCAGGGGATGTTGTTTCAAATCCCACTCCAATAAATACGATCTCCTTTTCCGGTTCTTTTTTTGCGATGTCAAGGCAGTCCAGCGGGCTGTATACGACCCTGACATCGGAACCCTCGGCCTTTTCTTTTTCTAGAGAAGTCCTTGTCCCAGGCACTCTGATCATGTCCCCGAAGGTGGTGATTATTGTTTTGGGCCTTTTGGCAAGCTCAATTGAGGCATCTATCTCTGCCTGGGGTGTCACGCAGACCGGGCAGCCCGGTCCGGAGAACAGCCTGATATTTGGCGGAAGCAGAGAGCGCAGGCCGTTTTTTGAGATCGCCACGGTGTGGGTCCCGCACACCTCCATAAGTATGAGGCTGTGCTTACAATCCTTTAAAAAGTTTAAGAGTTTTTTTTGCGGCATGTTTGTCAACGGTCTGGATGGCAAAACCGGCGTGCACCAGCACATAATCCCCGGTCTTGACGCCCGGAAGCAGCTTTAGCGACACTGTTCTTTTTAAACCGGAAAAGTTGACCTCCGAGGAGTCCCCGGATATTGATTCAACTTTGCCCGGGATTGCCAAGCACATCTTTTGCGAACCTCGCCTGTCCCAGCGAAATACCGCCGTCATTGGTAGGGACTTTTTCGTTTATATAGGCCTCGAGCCGAAGTTTTTTCAGCTCCCTGAGCGTGGACTCAAGCAGCAGGTTGTTCTGGAACACGCCGCCTGACAGGCACACCTTCTTTAACTTGGTCTCTTTTGAGAGAGCCTTGCAGATCCTGCCGGTTGCCTTGGCTATAGTATTGTGGAATTTGTAAGAGATGGACTCGGCAGGAACCAGCGCCTTGATGTCCTCGACAATGCCTTTTATTATCGGGGCAGGGTCAAGCATGAGGGATTCGTCCAGCTCGAACTCATAGGACTTATAGCCTTTTCCCTGGGCGATCGATTCCAGCTCTATCGCAGCCTGGCCTTCGTAGGAAATGACCTGTCTAAGGCCTATGAGAGCGGCTACCGCATCAAAAAAGCGCCCCATGCTGGAGGTCATCGGGGAATTTGTCGCGGACTTGATCATCTTTTTAAGGAGCTTGAACTGGGACCTATGGTTCTTGACGAAGTCGATCTTTAATTTTTCCGCTTCATCGCCATAGGCGTCATAAAGGTAGGAATAAGCCATCCTGTACGGTTCTTTAGCCGCGGCATCCCCGCCCGGCATGGCGGCATATTTTAAATGAGCCTTTCTTTCAAAAGTCCCGGGCCTGCCCGCAAAGAACTCGCCTCCCCAAACAGAGCCGTCGCTGCCGTACCCTGTTCCGTCAAAGGCCACTCCAATGACATCGCAGTTGATGTTATGTTCTGCCATTACAGAGGAAATATGGGCTTGATGGTGTTGAACTGGGATCATCTTTAGCCCCTTTATGGAGCCGGCGAGTTTTGTAGAAAGATAATCCGGGTGCAAGTCGTGCGCGATAGCCTTTGGCTGGACTCGGAACAATCCCTGGTATCTTGTGATGGCTTCTTTCAAAAATTCAAGCGTCTCGGAGTTGTTAAGGTCTCCTATGTACTGGGAAGGATATGCCGCCCTTCCCCTTGTCATGGTAAAGGTGTTCTTTAGTTCCGCTCCCAGGGCCAGTATCTCGGGGAACGGTTCGTTTGAGATCCTTATTGGGTCGGGACTGTACCCGCGCGAGCGCCTTAGCATGGTCGGCTTGTTCTTGAGGACCCTGACTATAGAGTCGTCGCACCTGTTCCAGATCTTTCTGTCGTAGATCAGCAGGTAATCGGCAAGCTTTCTCAGTTTTAATGGGGCCTTTTCGTCATCTTTAACTATGGGTTCGCCGCTGATATTGCCCGAGGTCATGATAAGGTTGACAAAATTATCCTTCAGGATAAGGAACTGGACCGGGTTATACGGCAGCATCACTCCTATCGAGGAATTTCCGGGAGCGATCGACTCCGGGATAAGGGCCCCCTTGCGTTTTTTTAGCAGGACTATCGGCCTGGCGGCTGATTGAAGCAGCTCGGCTTCTTTGTCGCTCACTTTTGCATAAGACTTGACCTCTCTTAGACTGTATGACATTACGGCAAAGGGTTTTTCGGGCCGGTCTTTTCTTCTCCTCAGCTCTGCTATAGCTTCGGGGTTTGAAGCGTCGCAGGCCAGATTGTACCCGCCAAGGCTCTTGATCGCCACTATTTTTCCATCTTTTAGCAGCTGTACAGTTTTAAGAATTGGATCAAGCGTCTCTATCCTCCGGCCGTAGTTATCATAGAGAAAAATATGTGGGCCGCAGTCCTCGCAGGCGTTGGGCTCGGCATGGAATCGTCTGTTTTCCGGGTCGCTGTACTCAAACTCGCAAAGGCTGCACATATGAAAGGGCTGCATGGTCGTCTTTACCCTGTCATAAGGGATGTCCCTCATTATAGTGAACCTGGGGCCGCAGTTGGTGCAGTTGATAAAAGGATACCCAAACCTTCTGTCCTTTGGATTGAACAGCTCTTTTTCACATTCTTTGCAGGTGGCAATATCAGGGGACACAAGAACGGTCTTTTCTCCTGCCTGGGCAGAGGGAAGGATGCGGAAGGACATGTAGCCGATCGTTGGAAGCACGGAGGATTCTATTTTTGATATTCTGGCCTGAGGCGGTTGTTTTTGTTTTAAATACTGCAAAAATTTATCAATAAGAGCTTCGCTCCCCTCAACTTCAACAATGACCCCGTCTGGAGAGTTCAAAACGGTCCCGGCAAGGCCGAATTTTTTTGCAAGATTATAAACAGTAGGACGGAATCCGACTCCCTGAACCCTGCCTTTGAACACGAATTTCTTTCTTATGACCGCACTCATGGCGTATTTACTCCTTTTCCCTAACAGTTTGAGGTTTATGCCTTCAACCGGGGCCCTCTTTAAGCAGATAGGACAGAGGGATTTGCAGAATTATTGGAACTATTCTAGCATGCTGAAAGAGACGCTGTCAAGATTTATTTTTGGCGTAATTTAGACAAATTATTTAGAAAAAGGGATTTTGGCAATAGCAATAATTGTCTCTATTATAATCCAAATGTCATACAGGAAAGACCTTTCCCTTAAGTATTTAAGGTCACACTCCAGTTTTTGGGGAATAACGCTTCCATAATATGTCCTGTAAAGCTGTCTGGAAGAACTTGGCAACAGTTTTTCTTCCTGGATAAACTTTATTGAAGCGGGGCTTGTCAATCCAGGTTTTACTGAAAGCAAAGTTCTTTCTTTTTCTGTGTATTTTTCAACGGTTTTTGGTATTTCGGGTCTTGGCCCCACCATACTCATGTCCCCCTTTAAAACATTCACTAGTTGAGGCAGTTCGTCAAGTTTATAATGTCTCAAAAAATGTCCAAGTCCGGTTATTCTGGGATCATGCCTCAGTGTTACCAACAGCCCTCTTTTACTAGAGCGGTTGACCATGGTCCTGAATTTATAGACCTTAAAAGGCTCGAAATCCTTGCCGATCCGGTCCTGAACAAAGAGTACTGGTCCGGGGCTGTCGACTTTTATCAAAAGGGCAATAATGGCCAGCAAAGGGGACAAAACTACAAGCAGTAATGAGCTGAAAATCATATCAAAAACCCTTTTTGCCATGATCTTTCCTATCTTGAAAGAGGCTTGTCCGCGATCTTTGCCCTGAGACCGTATCTTATAAGCAGGTAATCAAACAACCCGACAAAATAGCCCAGCCCGTAGGAAAAATGGATGGTCGCAAATACGACCGGCAGAAATAACAGGTGCTTCAATCCTTTCCTGAGAGAGATAAGGACGGAAAAAAGGATATCGGCTGTAAGATAGGCCAATAATATCCCTGCAAAAACATATGCGCCCAAGGGGATAAAGAAAGCCGAGATGCCGGAAACTAGAAGTGCGGCTACCAAAGCCAACGGTATTTGTCTTCTCCACGGTATCATTGTGCCTATGTTCTCAAACACATAGGGATTAAAATATCCGTACTGAAAATGCTGCTTCCAGAGCCTCTTTAAGGATGTCCGGGCTTCATAGTAGGACTTGATCTTAGGCGAAAAATAGAGTTTCCCCCCATTTCTAAGTATCCTGTAGTTATATTCCCCGTCCTGCCCTCTTATCAGCTTTTCTTCGAACATGCCGAATTTTTCAAATGTTTCCCTTTTATAAAGGCAGTAAGGGAGCGTGTCCGTTATAAAGCCCTCTTTTTTTCCGTGCAGATATTTCTTTTCTCCGCCGCCGAACGGCGATCTTACAGCAAGGATTATTGCCTCGGCCATTGGGCTTTTATTTGTTATCAAGGGTTTCAAAAGCCCTCCGGCTCCGTCAGCCCCGGATTCTGCAAGGCACCTAACTGCATTTGACAGAAAAGAGCCGTCGAGCTTGGCATGGGCAATGATCACTGCCACCAGTTCTCCTTTAGAATTTATCACGCCCAGGTTCATGGCTGCGGGAGTTATTTTTTTGAAGTTGTCTATTATCCTGATGTCCGGCCCTTTGCCCATATATTTTTGGGCTTCTGCCCGGGTGGCATCGCTGCTCATTCCGTCAACCACAAGGACCTCTATTCTATCCTTTGGATAATCCTGCGCGATTATAGAACAGATACATCTGCCTATATGTCCCTCTTCGTTTCGGCAGGGGACCACAAGAGAAACAAACGGAGCATTACTCCGGTTAAAGTCCATCATATATCTCCAGAAGCTTTTTACTCTCTTTATTCCAATTGTATCTTTCTTCCGCGGCTTTTCTGCCGTTCTTACCCATCATAATTGCTTCCTCCGGATGGTCTATTAAATATTCTATTGCAGACGCTATCTCTTTTGGTTTCATTGGGTTTACGCTTAGCCCGCAATTGCAACCCTTTACAATTTTCTCCCAGCACCTGAAATCCGAGGCAATGATCGGAAGACCAGAAGCCATATATTCAAAGAGCTTGTTCGGGGACGAGATTAAATGATTTGGCTCGGGCCATAAACAGATCAGTCCGGCATCCGCGCTCATACAGTGCTCCGGGGTTTTAGAATAAGGGATATGACCGATATAGTCCACTTTTTCCCAGCCGGGCAGGGACATGACCTCCTTCTTAAAAGACTCCGATTCAAAACCGCCGATCAATTTTAGGCGAAAACCTTTCCGGGATCTCAAGAGCCCGGCAGCTTCAACTATTTCCCGGATGCCCCGTATTCTGGTCAGTCCGCCGCAATAAAGAGCGGTGAACGCCCCGTTTTTTGGTGCATCTTCCTTGCTTTTTTTATACAACTCAAGTCTCGGATAATTGTTCAGCACTATTATTCTATTGTCAGTGAGAATTGTTGGTTCTTCCCATGCATAGATGATGCGGTCGAACACAGGCATGGAAGACCATTGGATAAGATTGACCAGGAAAGAAATAATGCTTCGGAGCGGCTTTGGTATCCACGGTTTTGACAGGATCTGTTTAGGAATGTTTTCGTGAATATCGTAGATGATCTTTGCTCCCGTAAGCGCTTTCAGCAGCAGACAGGCAGGGATCAGTTCCGGGTCATGAAAATGGTAGATTCCGGCTTTTTGCCGCATGGCTTTAGGCAATACCGTTGTAAATGACGACAAAAACCTAAAGAAGCGGTTTTTGCTGCCGTTCAGATGTATTATTTTGATGCCGTTTATTGTTTCATCTTTTTTATGTCTGGCTATCAGGGCGACATCATACCCGGCTTCTGCAAGTGTTGAAGCCTCTCTGAAGAAGATCCTGGTGTCAAGGGCAGGATGAACGGAAGTTAATATGCAGACTTTTTTTGTCATTGTTTGCTCAAGTCCATTGTTTCAATATAGGCATTGTAAAGATTGTTCGCGCTCCTTTCCAAGGAAAACCTCTTTTCAACTATGGCTCGACCTGCAGATCCGAACTGTTTCATGAGGCCCGGATCTTTTAATAGTTTTTCAATTGCTTTCGTGAGCAACCCGACATTCTTAACATCAGTTATGATGCCAGAAACACCATTGGTTACTATTTCAGATATGCCCCCAACATTTGTCGAGATCACAGGAAGAGCACAGGCCATCGCCTCTATTATAGACACAGGAAGGCCCTCATTATAGCTTGGCAGGACAAATATATCAGATGCGCTCAAATAAAGGGGCATTTCGTTATGCGCTATCTGTCCTACCAGATATACCCTTGCCCGGGAATTTAATCGGAGGACCTCTTTTTCCAATTTCATATGACTCGGGCCTTCTCCAATAATCATCAAATGCAGCCCCTCAAATTTTTCAGACAACTGTTCAAACGATCCCAGCAGTTCAAAAATCCCTTTCTCCTTTATCAGATGTCCGGCAAAACACATAACGCTTGCATCCTGCGGGATGCCAAGGTCTTTTCTTTTTTGAGACCTATTTTCCCCGTCGTATTTGAATACAGATGTGTCGCATCCATTATATATGGGCAGGACCGGATTTTTTGGTTTTGCCAATTGTTCGGCCCTTTTTTTTAATGCCCCGCTGACCGCAAATATCCTGTCGGTCCCGGATATTACATATCTTACCAACTCCATGCAAAGCCGGTTGTAATAAGGATAACGGTTGATGTCGCTTCCGTGAAAGGTGCAGACACAGGGAATTCCAAGCGCTTCAGCTGTTTTTACGCCGGCAAAACCGTCAGGGACAGCCGCATGTGAATGCAGTATGTCGGGCCCGAATTCTAACGACAGATTTGTCAAAAGTTTCCTTAGCCAGAGATGCATAGAAAAGGGGGACAAAGCGCTGAATGCCTTTCCCGGCAGGACCGGGTATCTGGGATATAACACCGGGACACCGTCTATTACATCGGAAAACGGGGTCCGGGCATATTTTTCCCATTTGTTTTTGAATATTCCAAGTGCGGCCGGACAAAACGGCCTTGGGGACACCACTCTTATTTCGCAGCCTTTTATAGCGGTAAGTGTCCTCAACTGTTCATGCACCCAGATACCTGAAAGCGGGTCCGAGCTTGAAGGGTACATATGGGACAGGACAAGGACCCGGATTTTTTTTGAGCCCATTGCTTGTTATGCCGTCCTTTTCTTTGATATCTCGACCAATATGAGAGCAAGCCAAAAATAATTGAAGTTCATGGTGTACAAGGTCGCGCTCAACACAAGAACCCCCAGAGCTCCGGAAAAGGCGCTCTTTTGAGTTTCATCGGACGGTTTAAAAAGTAAAAGACTTGCCAGAGACGAAACGATAAGGAAAAAGCCAATGATCCCCAATTCCAGCAGTGCGCCCAGATATATGTTGTGTGAAGACATATTTGTCCCTGAAACAACAATGTAATTTGCATACCCGTATCCTATCAACGGGCTGTTCATCCATGTCTCAAAGCCTTTGCTCCATATATCGATCCTGTTGGCTGAGAATCTGTTAAGGTCTCCCGAAAAAACGAACCTTTCGGAAAGCTTGGCAACTCTTTCGCTGACTTCTAGGAACAGCCAGTAGCAGAAACCAGATATTACCGAAAGCAGCGCAGCCCCTCTGCGGCTTACGCCCCAAAAGACCAGGAGCGATAGAAAAGCGGTAAAAAGCCCCAGCAATCCGCCGCGCGAACCTGTAAAGAGCACCGCGGAAAAGATAGAGAAAGCAAATATTACATTCAGCCTGCTCAGCCTGCTCTTTTGCGCAAGTACGCTTCCTATAAGCAGGCTGAAAGGCAGTATAAGCATTCCGGCAACGCTGTTGGGCCCGGTCATGGTTTCTCCCGAAGAGATGACGGACCTGGTGTAATTCTCCAGTATCTGGTTGGTCATTATTGAGGTGTAAATTATGTACAGAGAGGCGATAATGCCTGAGACGATCACTGCCTTTACGGCCAGAGAAACCTCTTTTTTGCTGAAGGGGAACGCAGTGGCGGCCAGGAACATCAGGAAATAACGGATCTCGTACATGAACCTGCCGAACGCATGTTCCGGATCGGCCGACCAGAAAACAGAGGCCCCGGCCCATAAAAAAAACACCAAAAGCAATTTTGCCGAGTTCGGGAAACATATTTTTTCTCTTTTAATGATCATATAAAAAGCCATTGAGCAGATGGTGATCATTCCGATGTACCTTATCAGAGTACCTCCCAGCACTTCAAGGTGCAGGAAAGCCTCGAACGGTATGGCAAAGCAGTAAAGAGAAAAAAGCCACGCTGGGACCCTGACCTCATTTTCCAGTGTCTTTAACATGAACGGCTTAGCCTCTTTACGATCATCCTGAAAGATCCACTGTATGCGGCAAGATCTTCCGGCTGGACCAATAAAACCTTCCGCATTTTGTTGCCGCTAAGCCTGCAATAAACGCCAAGGGCGCAGAAACTGGCCGTAACGCAGGAAAAAAACGAGGCCAGGGCAGCCCCCTGAATTCCGACCGAGGGGATCAATACGATATTCAAGGATATATTGATCAATACCGCCATGAGGTTTATTGCTATATTGTACTCCGGAAAACCCCTTGCTGCTATGTCATTGGATAATATCCGCCAGACCGAGAGAGCGGACACCGAAAAAACCAGTATTTTTAGGGGCGCCACGGACCCGTAAAAACTTTGAGAGAACAAAAAGACGACCAGGTGCTCGGATACGGCAAAGACCGCCCCGGCACCCAGGAGAGTGAACAGCAGCACACTGCGGCAGATCCTGGGAGTTAATATCTTTTTCCTGTCATCGTCCTCTTGAGAAGCCACTTTTGGGAATAACAGAAGTCCTATGGCGTAAGGCACCAGGTCCAGCTGGTTGGATATGGCGGCCGCCGTTCCGTATAGACCGACGGCTGCGGGGTTAAGGAACCAGTTCACTAACACAAGATCAAACCTCATGAACAGGAACACTAGTATGTTGGAAATATGCGTCCTGAAACCATAATTTATGGCTTTGCGAAGATAAGCCGGATCGGGTTTCATGGAAATGCCTTTTGTTATTGACAGATAGGTCCAGGCAAAGACCATAGAGCAAACCACGGCTGCGGACAAAACATGTCCGAACAGAGCCCCCTGCACCCCGAGCCGCAGCAAATAAACGAACAGCACCACAAAGGCCAGGTCTGACAAGGCTCTCAATGCGGAGAATGCATTGTAGTGTTTTATGCGGTTCAGTCCAAGAAAGATATTGTTGAGGTTGGAAACCGTCAAGTGGAATGGGATCGCCAGAAGGGCAAGGGCCAAAAACAAGGGAGGCACTCCCGGCACGATGTATCGAGGAAGAAGAAAAGCGATCAATGCCCCGGCAATTACGGAGATCAAAGAAGTAAAAAGGCTCAAAAACACCGTATTGCCCAGCACTTCCGGAAGCCCAAAGGCTTTTTTTGCGATCAGGTAGCTTGTTGAAGCGGTTATCCCAAGATTGGTAAAGGTAAGGACAAGTCCCGCAAAAGTTATGGAAAGAGAATACAGCCCTTTTCCAGAAGGCCCGAGAAGCCTTGCGGTCACTACCGCGCCTGCCAGGGCCAAAAACAGTATGCAGATATTTGTGGCAACGGTCCTGACCGAATTTTCAAAAAAACTTGTTCGGGTCATTTTATGCCGACAAACATGATGTTACCCTGCCGACCTCTTCTTTTTCCATCAGGGGATCTATCGGCAGGCTCAACACCTCGCCGCAGGCCCTTTCCGCCTCCTCAAGGGCTCCATGAAGAATGCTTCTGCCGGCAAAGACCCTCATTTTGTGCAGAGCCACGGGATAATAGACCATTGTGGATATGCCGTTCTCTCTTAGCCTGTCCTGTACCTGCTGCCTTTTTCCGTTCGGGACCCTTACCGTGTATTGATGGTAAACATGTTTGATGTTCCCTGTTTCTTTTGGGATCACCACAGGATCTTGTCCGGCAAGGCGTGTATTATACACAGATGCAATGGCCCTTCTTTTGTCGTTGAATTCATTTATGTAACCGAACTTGGCCAGCAGTATAGCCGCCTGCAAAGTATCGAGCCTGGCGTTGTATCCTATGTGATCGACATTGTATTTGTCTTTCCCCCCGTGTTTTAGAAGCTGCCGCACCAGTTCGGCAAGGCTGCTGTCATTGGTGGATACCATCCCGCCGTCCCCAAAGCCTCCCAGATTCTTTGACGGGAAAAAGCTTAGAGCCCCGGCATCTCCTATGGATGCGGCTTTTTTTTCTCCGTATTCCGCGCCAAACGCCTGCGCTGTGTCCTCAAGAACAAAAAGACCGTATTTTTTTGCGATCTCCTGTATCTTGTCCATCTTGCACGGTTGGCCGTATAGGTGAACAGGGATTATGCCTACAACATTTGATGATGTGCAATTAAGATATTCCTCGATCTTTTTTGTGTCGATATTGAAAGTGTCCGGTTCTATATCAACAAAAACAGGCGTTGCCCCTGATCTAAGAATGGCGTCTCCCGTAGCGGTAAAAGTAAAGGGAGTAGTTATTATCTTATCGCTTTTATCAAAATACTCCTCATTCTTTCTGGTTAAGGCAAAAGCCCTCAGGCATAAAACCAGGGCATCGGTGCCGCTTGAGGTCCCTATGCAGTGTTTTACTCCAAGATATCCGGCCAATGTTTCTTCAAATCGTTTAACCTGCGGGCCAAGTATCCATTTTTGTTCTTTCAGGCAGTCGGCGACAGCAAGGTCTATGTCCCTTTTCATATATTCATACTGAGCCGGCAGATCAAGCATCTCTATTTGTTTCATCAATTCTCCTTAACGGGCTTGAGCATGCCGCATGTGAGCATGTATTCATTTTTGCAGGCGGGGCAGACCGCTCTTTGGTCCTTATCAAAGTCCTTGAGAGTAACACCGCATTTGCATACCCAGCCGATCTGTTTGGCCGGAACTCCCGCGACAAGCCCGTGATCAGGAACATCTTTTGTGACCACGGCCCCCGCGGCCACAAGGGCATACCTCCCCACCGTATGTCCGCAGATCACGGTGGCGTTCGCTCCTATGGTTGCACCTTTTTTAACAAGCGTCTTTCTGAACTCATTTTTTCTCTCTATAAAAGCCCTGGGATTTATGACGTTAGTAAAGACCATTGAGGGGGCGCAAAAAACGTCGTCCTCGATCTCAACCCCCTTATAGATGCTTACATTGTTCTGCACCTTAACGCGGTTGCCGATCTTTACACCGGGTCCGGCCATCACATTCTGCCCAAGGACGCAGTTCTCGCCTATGACGGTGTCTGAAAGAATATGCGAAAAATGCCAGATCTTTGTTCCTTTCCCTATCTTGACGTCTTTGTCAATGTAAACGCTGTCATGCGCAAAATAATCTTTGGCCATGGTCAGACCTCCTTTTCATGCTCATGAAGCGACCTGTGAGCCGATTCTATGACCTTAAGCACCCTGAGCCCTTCGGAGCCGTCGGTCAGCGGCGGCTTCCTGTCTTTAAGGCGCTCGAGAAAATGAGTTAACTCGAGCTTTAACGGTTCCCCTTCTTCCAAAGCAACTTTTTCAAAATCGGCCTTGTGGGCTATAGGTTCTTTCCCGTTAGCCCATTCAATGGTGTGCCGGTAGATCTTAAGCTTGTCCGCTGCAAGGTCGTCAAATACAGCCATTGCCCGGGAGCCAACTATCACAAGTTTTTGTTCTTTGAAAGGATGAAGCCAGCTTACAAAAACATGGGACCTTATCCCCTCCTTAAAAGACATGGAAGTAAGGGTCGTGTCGTAAATGCCGCGGTTGAGATAATCACCTCCGGAAGCGCTGATGTCTAATGGTTCTTCCCCCACAAGGGAAAGGATAACCGAGATGTCGTGCGGCGCAAAGCTCAAAAGTATATCCTCCTCGGTCCTTAGTTTACCTATATTGAGCCGGTTGGAATAAATATATTGGATCTTGCCTATTTGACCGTCCTGGATCAGCTCCTTTAATTTCTTTACAGCGGGATGGTATTGGAGTATGTGTCCGACCATCAGGACCTTTTTGCTCCTGCGGGCCAGTTCCACCAGTTCGCGGCCTTCTAAGGCTTTCAGCGCCAGAGGTTTTTCCACATAAACATCTTTACCTTGCTCAAGGGCCATTTTTGTAAGTTCGTAGTGCTTGGCCGCGGGCGCCGCTATCACCACGGCGGATATGGCTTTTGATCCCAGCAGCGCTTTTAAAGAGCTGCAGCATTCGATGTCGGGATATTCCCGCTTGTATTTGGAGAGGACATCGTTATCGGTTTCGCACAGAGCGGAAAGGACCTTCAGTTCATTGAGCACCCTGAAAAGATTCTTTCCCCAGTAGCCGGCCCCGATAAGGGCTATCGACGCACTTTTGTCAGACAAAGTCATAGTTTTTCTGCCGTCTCCATTGTGGCGCGGACGATGCGCTTTGCCGCGTCCCCTCTGCCGTATGCGTTCCTGGACCCGTATTTCAACTTGTCAAATCCCCTGAAGTCTTTATACAACACATTGCCGCCGCTTTCAACGGTTTCAACAAGTTCGGTCTCGCTGCGCAGCGTGACGCAGGGAATGCCCAGCCAGTAGGATTCTTGCTGAAGCCCCCCTGAATCGGTCAGAACGGCACGGGAGTTCTTGATAAGGGATATCATGTCAAGATGTCCCAGAGGAGGAACTGCCCTAAGTTTTGAAGGCAGATCTTTCATTTTGGAAAGGGGCTTTTTTGTTCTGGGGTGGACAGGGAATATCAAAGGTTCATTAAGATCCAGAGAGTCCAAAAACTCAAAAATGCCCTTGAGAGCGTTAGGATCGTCCGTATTTTCTGCCCGGTGTATCGTCAGGACATAGTATCTCTTTTTTTCTATGCCCAGGTTCTTAAAAATGTGTCCGGCCTTTAGAAGCGGCAGCCCCCTCAAAAGCGTGTCATACATGACATTTCCGGTGTTTATGACCGCAGGGCGATCGATCGAAAGCCTTAAAGAGCTCTTGCTGTGGTCAAAGATCCCTTCTTTTCTGAGGTTGTTTATGCAGGTCTTACTGGGGCAGAACAGAATACTTGAAACATGGTCCGTGAGCAGCCGGTTGACTTCTTCCGGCATGTTCTTGTTATAGCTTCTAAAGCCGGCCTCAACGTGCGCGATGGAAATGCTCAGCTTGGCGGCCGAAAGGGCGCCCGCCAGAGTGGTTGTCATATCACCGTAGACAAAGATAATGTCCGGCCGTTCCAAGGCAAGAACGCTCTCAAGTCTTTCAATGATTTTTGCCGTTTGGGCTGCCGGAGACCCTTTCTTAACGCCGAGATAATGGTCAGGGCGGTCAAGGCCCAACTCATCAAAAAATTCGTCGGACATCATAAAGTCATAATGCTGACCGGAATGCACGACCCTGTTCTTAACGGAACCGCGGAGTTCTTTGAAGGCTTGCAGGACCGGGAACAGCTTAAGGACCTGCGGCCTGCCCCCTACAATATGCAATACTTTCATTTGCCGTTTATTATTGTCCGGTACCCATAAGGTTTATCAGGATTATGCTGTCAAACATGGGGTTTCTGAGCACTTTCTCGGCTTTTTCCACTCCTGCCAGAACACAGTGGCCCCCTATCTTGCCTTTTGGAGGATAAAGCTGGGGCTCAACAAATTGCGTAAGTCCGACCTTTTTATGCCCGGAGTTGTACATGTCTATGAACCTGGTCACGACTTCCCCGTAGTCCAGATTAAGCTTGTCGCACATCTGTTTTGCGTAGCGGGACATCTCAATGTTCACCGCGAACCGGCACAGGGAGAGGAGTTTTGCGGTTTCAGTCGTAGAAGTCCCTTTAAAAAAGGCAAGATCAAAAACACCTTTCAGGAATCTTTCCGCCAGAAGTTTCGCTTTTTCGTCGTCATATCCGACCGCCTTTGCAAAGGTCTTTATATGCCTATAAAGGTCATTGTGCTGCCCAAGCACCGGAGAATGTACCACATTATCCTGGCCGATCTGGCTGGTTGTTCCGGGCATAGAAGTGGAATGATTTACGACAAGGGCCGGCTTAAACCTGGCTATGTATTCCTTTGCCGCGGAGACAAAAGAGTCAAAATAAGGGATGCATAAATGGAGCACATCGATCTTCTTGTTTTCGGGAGGCAGGATACTTTTTACTTTTGGATCTTCATCCGTCCAGTAGACATCAGACACCTTTTCTTTCAGGATCTTTATTATGGCGCTTCCGACTTCTCCGCAGCCTATCACCAGATGTGCGGCCCTTTGTTTTCTGTTAAGCATTATTTCAAGTCCTTTCTTTTTCGGCCTATTTTGTCTCTGCTCCCGGTATCCACTCCCAGTCGTGAAGCTTGCGGACCCTGAGGTTTTCGGTCCATACTTTTTCCAGGAAGCCGGCATCAACACCAAGTTCCTTGGCCCTGTTGGCGAGCTCGTTCAGGTCTTTTGGGAGACATTTGCCGCCAAATCCCCGTTCGTTTGAAACGGTAAAATAATCCGCTTTCTGATACCTTTTGTCTAGGGATACAATCCGGGCGACCTCGCTGTAATCTATTCCAAGCGCCAGACAAAGTTCGCACATCACATTGTTAAAGATGACTATTGTTGCGAGCAGGCTGTTGGACATTCCTTTTGCCAGTTCAGCGCTGGTCGGATGTGTGATCACTATAGGACAGTTAGGGAATCTTCCCCTGTAAAGCTGTTCTATTCTTTTTGCAACTTCCTCGTTACTGGCTCCTATCACTATCCTATCCGGGTTAAGAAAATCTTCAATATATGTTTTTTCTCTCAAAAATTCAGGATTGAATGCAAAATTAGTGCGCGGATATTTTTTTTGATAAGCATCGGTCGTTCCGGGGACGACGGTCGATTTAATTATGACTATCTTATCTGTGCCATCCGTATATTTAACTATTTGTGCTATGTCCTCGTCCATTATTGACAGGTCTATCCTGCCTTTTTTCATCGGGGTAGGAACGCAGATAAAGATAAAATCGCTCTTTTTTGCCACTTCTTCCAGAGATTCCGTGTCCTTATATTTGTCATATTCGTGTATTTCGTGGTCTTTGAACCCTTCGGAAAGCGCGTGGCCCACAATACCCCAGCCTATTATGCCGATCTTTTCTTTCTTCACCTGATCTCTCCCTTAAAATGAATATCCGTAGCCGACCATCGCCTCAACTCCGCGCAGCGCGGATTCTTTGGGATCATATTTGATGCCGGAATAAGCTATTTCCCCGTAAATTGAGGTGTCCTTTTGCAGGGCGTATTTGCCTCCCAGATAAGCATGTGCGCCCCAGGCCCCTCCGCCGCTGACCTGGCTCACTTTCCAGGGATAGATAAGTCCGCCTCCCATATAAAGGTTCAAGGGGTTGCTTTCTCTCTTAACAATGTCAATTATCCCGTCCAGGTTCACGGTAGCCATTTTAAGCCTGTCCTGGTTGGCTATGTTTGTGCCGGTCAGATAGCCTATGCTTCCCCTGACAGCGGCGCCGGGAACAAGATTGGAAATGGAATATGTCACATCCCCCATGGCCCCTGTAAGCCCAGCGCTTCCCCCGGCCTTGATGCCAACAGAAAGACCGATCTTTTCCTTTTCTGCGGAAGGATATAGAGGGATAGGCTTTTGTTCGGGCTTGTTGAATTTAAAAGGCTTGCCGCCAAATGGGGCGGTCAGAGGCGATTTTGATTTCAAAGGATAATTTGCCGTACCCTTGGCTGCCTGCGCAGCCGTCAGGAAAACGCAAAAAACACCTATTGCCGCAACAGCGGCTATCTCTTTATTTTTCATGGAACGACCTCAGTCCAAGTCTAACATTTTAGAGCGGATTGTCAAAGGCTTGGTCCGCAAGGACTTTTTTTCTGCGGAGCCGGTGGTATTTTACCGCAAATCTGTGAGCCTCGTCCCTTATATTCTGCAGAAGCCGCAGCCCGGCGGAGTCCTTTGGAAGCGCTATGGGGTCCGCAGAACCTTTAACATAGATCTCCTCATAACGCTTCGCCAAGCCTATTGCCGGGATATCGGCTTTTGCTTCTTTCAAGGCTTTGAGGGCGCTGCTTAACTGGCCCCTGCCTCCGTCTATCAATATCAGGTCCGGCAGCGGAAGCATCCTTGAAAGGCTGCCCGAATATCTTCTAAATACAACTTCATTCATTGACAGAGTATCATCCGCCACCCCGCGGGATGAGATCTTGAAGCGCCTGTAATGCGATTTATACGGAAGCCCCTCCTTAAAGACCACCATTGATGCCGATATTTTGGAACCTCCCAGATTTGAAATGTCGAACGCTTCTATCCTCTGCGGGGTCCTTTCGAGCCCAAGGGCTTCTTTGAGCTCTAAAAGAGCGGTCCTTTTTTCTTTTGGAGAAGATACAAAATACCTGGAGCCCGAATATGAGCCGCTTTCCGTCCTCAACAGCCAGGAGATCCTGTTCCTGAGCTCTGCGGCTGCCTCAAAATCCTGTTTGTTTGCGGCCTTTTCCATTTGCCGGTTCATCTTTTCTATGGCCTTAGTAAGGCCGTTTTTGAGGAGTTCAGAGAATTCCAAAACCCTTGACGCGTACTCTTTTTTTGAGACCTTTGCCGCGCAGGGGCCCGCGCACCTTTTTATGTGGTAATCCAGGCAGGGTTGGTTCCTTTTTTTTAGAGGTGTCTGGCGGCACCTTCTGATGCCGAACACCCTGCTTGCCAGGGCTATCAGATTTCTTGCGGACCCTCCCATAAATGGCCCGAAATACTTTCCTTTGTCGCTTAAGGTCTCTCTTACCAGAAGGACCCTGGGGAAAGGTTCGCCGGTGAGTTTGATGTAAGGATACTGTTTATCGTCCCGAAGGCTTATGTTATACCTGGGCTGGTGTTTTTTTATCAGTTTTGCCTCAAGTATCAGAGCGTCAAGCTCAGAAGAGGTCCTGATAAAGTCGATCTTGGATACCTTGGAAGCCAGAGGGCTTCTGGAATGTGTTGAAAGCCTTTTGCGGAGGCTGACGGCCTTTCCGATATAGATTATTTTTCTGTCTTTGTCCCTTAGCAGGTATACCCCGGTGGCATCCGGGATGCGGGGCAGTTGTTCCTTTAGAGAGGCCATGTTCAGGACGGGATAACGGACACCTTGATCTTTGCCTCTATCTGCTTATAGATCTTGACCTGCGCCTCGTGGCTGCCGGAGGTCTTGATGGGCTCATGCAGAAAGATCTTCTTTTTGTCGACTTCAAGCGAGCAGGACATCTTGATGGCCTGGCTTATGTCCAGGTTGGTGACGGCCCCGAACAATTTTCCGCCCTCGCCGCACGGCGCTTTTATCTCAAGCGAGAGCCCGTCAAGATTTTTTGCAAGGTCCTTATACTCGTCGATGCGCAGAGCTTCTTTTGCCTCATGTCTCTTCATCTTTTTGTCGAGTTCTTTAAGGGCTTCTGCTGTGGCCTGCTCGGCCAGTTTTCTCGGGAAAAGAAAATTCCTGGCATAGCCTTCTTTTACCTCTATCACCGAAAATTTGTCGCCGACATTTTCGATATCCTTGTTAAGTATTACTTTCATTTTGTCATTCCGCCTTGTACGGGAGCATCCCTATCTGCCGGGCCCTCTTTATCTCTTTGGCCACCATCCTCTGGTGCCTGGCGCAGCAGCCCGAGCCCCTTCTTGTCATTATCTTTCCCCTATCGTTTATGAACCTTCTTATGAGGTCAAGGTTCTTAAAGTCCGCGATAGTTTTTTTTGCGCAGAAAAAGCAGACCTTTCTTTTCCTTTTCTTAAAATCCCTGTCGCCTCTTCTTTCTCCGCCTCTTTTTTCTTTTCTGTCCTTTGGCTTGTACATCAGAACGGGACCTCCTCGCTGTTTGTTTTTCCGTCTTCCCGGAATTCTTCCGCCACTGCCTTTCCAAAAGTCTCGGGGCCGTCAAAATCGCCCCTTTTGCCCAGCATCTGCATGTTGTCCGCAACAACTTCCGAAAAAGACCTCTTCTGGCCGTCTTTTTCGTATTCCCTTATTTGGAGCCGGCCTTCTATAGCCACCGGACGGCCTTTTTTAAGATACTCTTTGCAGATCTCCGCAAGTCTTCTCCAGGCTACAATGTTGATAAAATCAACCTCTCCCTTTTCGTCCGCGGAACTCTTTTTGCTCTTTGGCCTGTTGACCGCGATCGCGAACTTTGCCACCGGGAGGCCGGAAGTCGTATATCTTACTTCGGGGTCCCTCGTCAGATTGCCTATCAAAAAAACCCTGTTATACATTTTATTGCGCCTAGAACGGCAGATCATCGTCGATCAGATCATCATCGGGTTCGGACATCGCAGTGGCGGGAGCGGCTGCCCCGGTCCTGCCTTTGCCTTTTTCGAGCATTTTCATGTTCCTGGCTATTATCTCCGTAGCGTATCTTTTGGCGCCTTCTTTTGTTTCGTAGGTCCTGTTCTGTATCTTTCCCTCAACCAGCACCAGCTGCCCTTTTGACAGATAACTTCCGCAGACTTCAGCCAGCTTTCCCCAGGCCACTATGTCAAAAAGATCGCTCTCTTTTTTGCCCGAAGCTCCGGACAGCCTTTCCACCGACAGCACAAACCGGCACATCGGCAAGCCGTCAAGCGTGGAGCGGGTTTCGGTTTCTGCTGCAAGGCGCCCTACAAGGATTATCCTATTGAGGTTTGCCAATTAACATCTCCGGGTTGATCTCAACTTTTTCTTCCGAAGGTTTTTCCTGGACCGGCTGTGGCACTTCTTTTGCTTTTACAAGCAGGTGCCTCATGAGATCTTCCGTCACATGGAGTATGTTCTCTATTTCAGAAGGGCACTTTGAAGGGCCGGAAAAGGAGCAGTCCACAAAAAGGCCGTCGCGGGTCGTCTTGAACTTTCTCATTCTGGTCTGCACCCGCCTGATGCCGGTCTTTGACACTTTCAGCAATTCTCCGCCCAGGGATTTAAGCTTCTTCTCTATTTTTGCAAAGACAGCAT
This sequence comes from Candidatus Margulisiibacteriota bacterium, assembly GCA_041650635.1. NCBI lineage: Bacteria > Bacillati > Candidatus Margulisiibacteriota > Candidatus Margulisiibacteriota bacterium. The sequence continues at coordinate 52,521 of JBAZKV010000009.1, forward strand.
CGACCTTTTCCTCGGCCGTGTTGGGCTTAAAAACACAGATCAGATCGTATTTCTCATTCATATAAAGAAATTATACCACGGAAAAAGACCTGCGGGCAACGGCGTGTCAGTTTAGCGGCGATGTCAGAAAGATCAACCCCTGCAGCGCCACGACAGCTCCCGTAGCCAGAAGGAGGGCTCCGGCGGCCAAATTAATATATTTGATCCAGCCGCCCAGCCTTTTGTAACCGGCAATGAAAGAATTTACCGAAAGAGAGGCAAGAAAGAAAGGGATGCCCAGTCCCAGTGAATAAATAACCAGCAGGGCCGTTCCCCTGTACACCGAAGCATCGCTTGCCGCCAATACAAGTATGGAGCCCAGAATAGGTCCGACGCAAGGACTCCAGCCCGCGGAAAAAACGACCCCGGCAGCAAAGGAGCCAAAATAACCGGCGGGTTTGCTTTTGAGCCGGAATCTTGCCTCATAGTTCAAGAATGGTATCTTTGCGGCCCCAAGGATGAAAAGAGCAAAGAGCATTATAAGCAGTCCTCCAAAGAGTTTTATAAGGCTTAGATGCCGCATGAGCAGCTGGCCTGCCGAGCTTGCGGCCGCTCCAAGCGCCACGAACAAAAGGGAGAAGCCGAGTATGAAGAACACAGAATTGACCGCTGTATTAAGAGGCCGCTGCGCCGAAGAGCCGTCTCCCGAAGAAAATGTTATCCCGGTGATAAAGGATAGATACGCGGGCAGCAGCGGCAGGACGCACGGGGAAAAGAACGACAAAATCCCGGCGGTAAAAGCGGCAAGAACAGAGAGCTGGTCCATTTTTTACAGGTATTTCCGCGTCATTATTCTAGCTCTTCCCCGAAGAGCCGGGTGGAAAGATATCTTTCCCCCGTGTCCGGAAGTATGACCGCTATCTTCTTTTTGTTGAACGACGGACTTTTGGCCGTCTCAAGAGCGGCCCACATTGCAGCCCCCGATGATATCCCGGCCAGGATGCCCTCTTTTTTTGCAAGCTCCCTGGCTGTTTTTTCAGCGTTGTCGTCCGATACCTTTACTATTTCATCTATCAGCGATCTGTCCAGCACTTTTGGGATAAAGCCGGCGCCTATGCCTTGTATCCTGTGGGGACCGGGCTCGCCGCCGGACAAAACAGGAGATCCTTCGGGTTCGACAGCGATGACCCTGATAGCGCGGCACTTCTGTTTTAAAAACCCGCCCACTCCCGTTATGGTCCCTCCCGTGCCGACCCCGCAAACAAAAGCATCGATCCGCCCTCCCATGTCATCCCACAGCTCTACTGCGGTGGTTCTTCTGTGAACTTGGGGATTGACCGGGTTATCAAACTGCCCGGCCATGAAGCTGTTTGGGGTTTGCGCGGCAAGTTCCCCGGCTTTTTCAACGGCTCCTCTCATCCCCTTTGAGCCTTCGGTTAATACTATCTCGGCGCCCAGCATCTTTAGCAGGCGGCGCCTTTCTGTGCTCATTGTTTCCGGCATGGTGAGTATAAGCCTGTAGCCCTTTGTGGCGGCTGCAAAGGCCAGTGCGATGCCGGTGTTGCCGCTCGTGGGTTCGATAATGACAGATCCTTTGCGCAATTTTCCCTGTTGCTCAGCCTCTTCTATCATTGCCGTGCCTATGCGGTCTTTTATGCTGGAAAGCGGATTAAAGGACTCCAGTTTGGCATAGATCTCGGCCCCAAGCCCTTTGGACAGTCTGTTTATCTTTACGAGGGGAGTTTTGCCTGCCGTTTTTGTAATGTCTTCGTACCGGGCCATCTTGATCCTCCGTTATGTACTAGCAGTATACCAGAAGGCGTTATTGAGCGCACCTGCAGCCGCATCTTTGCGAGCGGCAGCTCGCGCTTTTAGCAGATACAGCCACTTTGTCTTTTGAACGGTACGGCCCTAATATGCATGTCAAGAGCTTCTACGACCAAAAGCCGGCCTGCAAGCAGTTCCCCTTTTTCGAGAACGCATTTTACCGCTTCCGTTGCCTGCAGGCTTCCGATTGTGCCGGCAACTGAGCCTAGGATGCCCGCTCCGTGACAGGCGGGCTCAACATCTTTGGGCGGAGGCTCCTTAAAGATGCACCTTAAACAGGGGCCTTTCCCGTCCTTGACAGTGAACAATTGGCCAGTAAAGCGGCTTACTGCTCCATGTATAAAGGTTTTTCTAAGGTCTACGCAGGTGTCGTTGATCAGGTATTTGGTGTCAAAGTTGTCGCTGCAGTCCAGAACGACGTCATAGCCAATAATAATGTTCCCGATATTGTTCTTGTCCATCCTTTTTTCGTGTTTTATGACCTTTATCCCCGCATCAAGAAGCCCGATCTTTTCTTCTGCCGAAAGCACTTTTGGCTTGCCGAGGTCATTAGTGTTATGCAGAAATTGGCGGTTTAAATTGTTCAACTCCACAACGTCAAAATCCGCTATGCCGATGGTCCCTATCCCCGCGCAAGCCAGTTCAAAGATAGCGGGGCTTCCAAGACCTCCGGCGCCTACAACAAGGGCTTTTGCATTTTTTAGTTTTTTCTGGCCAGAGGGGCCGAGCTCTTTGAGGATCAGCTGTCTGGAATATCTTTCTTTTTCTTCTTTAGAAAGCATTAGCCTCCGCCTATGAAATGAAGGATCTCAAGGACGTCATTTTCCTTGACCGCGGTGTCTTTATAAAGTGTTTTGTCAATAATTTCTTTGTTCAATTCTATTGCCACGATCTCTGGTCTGATGTTCTTTTTCTGAAGATAATCCAACAGGGTCATTTCCCCCTCCAGCGTTTCTTCCCTGCCGTTAACTACGACCTTCATATGGGACAAATTATACACTAAAGAGAACTTGGAATTAGAGAATGTAAGCGAAGCCTTCGCGTTGCATCTATTCGGGTCATTAGAGATCTGTAATATTTGCGACCATAAAAAATGCCTCATCTTCCCACACACACAAGGGCGACATTCCCATGTATGTTGTCGCCGGGAATCTGAGGCATTAGTCGACTAACGCGCAACATGCGTTCTCTAAGACTCTGCGGTCCATTTGTCCTGGTCTGTCGCCGTAGCCTAGGAGGGATGCCAACAGACAAAGTCCGCGGCATCCGAGCGTACCGCAGGCAACCAGAAAAACTTCGCGCAAATGTCTTAAGAAAGCTCCGGGGAGTTGCACCCCTTCATCGCCTGTACATACCAATTTATCAGCACAAAAAAACGGTGTCAAGGCATCTTTAGCGCATTTTTTCAGAGGTAATTTACACAGTGCCTCAAATATGTTATCTTTGTATTGGCAATTCAAAAATGCAGAAAGGGATGGGATAATGAGATCTCTCAAATTGGCCGTTGTTATGCTGGCTGTTTCTATCCTGGGGTTTGGCTGCGGAGGCGGAACTTCCGGGAAAAGCGCTCCGGTGCCCGCCGGAGGATCCGATGCCGGAAGCACTGTAGTTAATATGTGGGTAATGCCCAACAGCCTGGAGCCGGTAAAGGATATAGAAGCTCTTCTTGCGGAATTTGAAAAAGAGAACCCGGGCATAAAAGTAAAGATCACTTCTGTTGATTGGGGCTCTGCCTGGACCAAGATAACCACTGCCGCTACTTCCGGCGACACCCCCGACATAGTTCAGCTGGGCAGCACCTGGGTAGGGGCCATATCTGCAATGGGAGCCCTTGTAGACCTCAAGGATAAAGTATCGGAAATAGGCGGGGAGGCCGCTTTTCTGCCTGTGGCATGGGTATCTTCGGGGCTTGAGGGCGGCAAAGCCGTCACTTCCATCCCCTGGTTCGTAGACTGCAGGGCTCTATACTACAGGTCCGATGTCTTAAAAAAGGCCGGAGTTCCGGAAGGCGGTCTTGCTGAGTGGGCAGGTTTTGAGAGCACGCTTAATAAGATAAAGGAGTCGGACATAGAAATAGACGGCATCAAAGTTGTCCCGCTCGGTATACCGGGAAAGAACGACTGGAATGTCATCCACAACATAGCCCCGTGGATCTGGGGCGCGGGAGGTGACTTCCTTTCCAAGGACAGAAAGACTTCTGTCATCAATTCACAGGCCGCAGTTGACGGCATGATGTACTATGTGGGGCTGGTCAAAAAAGGCCTGGTGCCTCTTGATGCTCTTGAGTTAAATACAGCGCAGGTAAGCAGCAATTTTAACAACGGTTCCTATTCTATGTACTTTGACGGCCCTTATGAGGTAAAAACGCTGACCATGCCGGCGGAACAGGGCGGGACAGCCGGCTCCATCACTTCAAGGAACTTTGCTATAGCGCCTTATCCTGCAGGCCCCAAGGGAAGATTTGCTTTTGTTGGAGGCAGCAACCTTGCCATCTTTAAGTCGGCAAAGAACAAAGAAGCGGCCTGGCAGGTCATCAAGTTCCTGTCCGGCAACAAGAGCCAGGTTACCTATGCCAAGTCCACCGGATTCTTGCCTTCGGTTAAAACTGCGTTCGAAGACCCGTATTTTTCCAACGACCCTTACAGAAAGGTCTTTAAGGAGGCTGTCAACTACGGCAGGACCTATCCCTGCGTTTCTTCGTGGGGGATAATTGAGCCGATACTCGTCAGAAGGCTCGGGATACTTTGGGACCATGTGCTTGTAACGGGCGACGCGGACCTTAAAAAAGTGATAAAATCCGACCTTGATGCCGCGGCGAAAGAGATCAATCAGGTCCTGAGTTCCAGAAAATAGGCCCAGATGTGCGGCATCTTCGGATATATAGGAAGCAAGGAAGCCGCCCCTATAGTCATTGAGGGGCTTAAAAAGCTTGAATACAGAGGCTATGACTCGGCCGGTATCGCGGTCGTTTCTTCAAATAGCCTTAAGAACGTAAAAGCCCTTGGCAAGATAGCGGAGCTCGAAAAGCTCATGTCAAATGTGAGCTTAAAAGGCCGCTGCGCCATTGGGCACACCAGATGGGCCACCCACGGGAGGCCGTCAAAAGAGAACGCTCATCCCCACCTCGACTGCAAAAACCGGATCGCCGTGGTCCACAACGGCATCATCGAGAATTTTGAAGAATTGAAAAGGGTCCTGCAGGAAGCGGGCCACAAATTTCTTTCCCAGACGGATACGGAAGTCCTTGCGCATCTTATAGAGGACAACCTGTCGGAGGGGCTGCTCGAGGCCGTAAGAAAAGCGGTCCAAAAGGTAAAAGGCTCTTGCGCGATAGCCGTGGTCTCAAAAAAAGAGCCGGACAGGATCGTGGTCGCCAGAAAAGGCAGCCCGCTGATAATCGGCATCGGCAAAGGGGAATACTTTATTTCTTCCGATATTCCCGCCATAGTCAAGCACACTTCAAGGATCATCACTCTTGAGGACGGGGATATTGCCCTGGTAAAGAGCAGAGGTGTTGATGTGTTCCGCATTTCCGGAGAAAAAGCCGACAGAAAAAAAACTTTGATATCCTGGGACCCCGTATCTGCCGAAAAGGGCGGGTATTCACATTTTATGCTCAAGGAGATACACGAACAGCCCAAAGCGGTAATAGACACTGTCGACAGCCTGGTGGACAGAAGGACCGGCTCTATCTGCCTGAAGGATTTTCCGCTGAGCGACAAACTTTTAAAAAGGTTCAACAGGGTGGTGCTTACCGCCTGCGGCACTTCCTGGCACGCGGCGCTGATAGGGGAGTACTTTATAGAGCATTATGTAAAACTTCCATCCGAAGTCGAATACGCGGCCGAATTCAGGTACAGAAGCCCCCTGGTCGACAATAACACGCTTGTAATTGCGATCAGCCAGTCGGGCGAAACAGCCGATACCCTTGGAGCCATCGAGGAAGCCAGGTCGCGAGGGGCCACGGTAGTTTCGGTATGCAATGTGCCGGACTCTTCGGTCGTAAGAGGCTCCAATTACACTATCCACACGGTTGCCGGCCCCGAAATAGGGGTTGCCTCCACCAAGGCCTTTACCACCCAGATAGCGGTGCTTTACCTCTTCTCGCTTTTTCTGGGCAAAAAAAGGGGTAAGATAACCAAGGCTAAATATCTTAGAAGGCTGAACTCCCTGTACGAACTGCCTAATAAAATAGAAAAGGTGCTGTCCTTTGAAAAGGACATCGAAAAAATAGCGGCAAAATACTGCGGCAGCAAGAACGCCCTTTACCTTGGCAGGGGCGAAGGGTTCCCTGTAGCCCTTGAAGGGGCGCTCAAATTAAAAGAGATCTCCTATATACATGCCGAAGGTTATCCTGCGGCCGAGATGAAGCACGGCCCGATAGCCTTGATAGACGAGAATATGCCTGTTGTGGTGCTGGCGCTTGCCGGCAGAAGGTATGACAAGATACTTGGGAATATAGAAGAGGTCAAGGCAAGGGGAGGAAAAGTTATCGCCCTTGCGACAGAGGGGGACCAGAACCTTAAGAATGTGGATGACATAATATACATCCCAAAAACTTCGGAGGCTCTGTCTGCCATAGTTGCGGTAGTGCCTCTGCAGCTGTTCGCCTATTACATCGCGCTCAAAAGGGACTGCCATGTGGACCAGCCGAGGAACCTGGCCAAGAGCGTGACGGTGGAATAAAGAACATAAGAAGCGGAAAGGAAGACAGATGAAGTACGGCAAGTTTTCTGACGACGGCAGGGAGTTCATAGTGACCGATCCTAACACCCCGCGCCCGTGGGGCAATTACCTTACCAACGAGACATACTGCGCGGTCATTTCCCAGACGGCGGGCGGCTACAGCTTTTACAAAGATTCAAAGACGGAAAGGATGCTTTACTGGACGGGGCAGAATCTTCATCAGGGAAGGCCGGGAAGATATGTGTTTATCCAGGACGAAGAGACCAAGAAGGCTTTTTCCGTTTCGTGGGAGCCGCTGCGCTCAAAATATGATTCTTTTGAATGCCGCTCCGGGTTCGGGTACCAGATCATCAAGTCAAAAGTAGGCGGCGTAGAGGCTGAGACGACCTATTTTGTCCCGGCGGACGAGCCCTGCGAGATCTGGAAGGTAAAAGTAAAGAACACCGGTAAAAAGATCCGAAAACTGAACCTGTTCGGCTATCTTGAATGGTTCATCGGCAGCGCGGATTATCAGACTTTCTACAATATCTCGATACTCTGGAACCGCGTGCAGTTCGACAAAAAAGCGCAGGCCATCCTTGCAAGAAAGACCGCCTTTTACGAAGAGTTCAACATAAAGAACAATCCGTATGTGCTTTTCTTTTCTTCTTCGGAAAAGGTCAGCGGGTGGGACTGCAACAAACAGAACTTTCTAGGTTACGGCAATACCTGCCAGAACCCGCAGAGCGTATTTAGCGGAAAATGCACGCAGAGCATCTGTGACGGGGAAGAGCCGATAGCGGCGCTGCAGCACAAACTTACCTTAAAGCCGGGGCAGGAAAAAGAACTGATCTTTGTGCTGGGCCAGACAAAGGGAGAAAAGGACGCGGCAAGGATAATAGAAAGGTTCAGGGACAGAAAAAATGTGGAAGAGGCATTTAATGCCGCCGTTAAAATGTGGGAAAGCAGGCTTTCTCCGATAAAAGTGGAAACTCCGGACAAGGATTTTGATGTTCTGGTCAACAACTGGCTCAAGTACCAGCTTTGGATGTGCAACATGTGGAGCAGGTCCCCGTCCTTTTACCACGAAGGGCAGGGAGGGCGAGGTCTGCGCGACAGCTGTCAGGACGGAGAATCGATCCTGTCCCTTGATGCCGAATACGGGAAAGCAAAACTGCTTAAAGTGGCCTCTCTTACCAGAAGGGACGGGACAATGGCCCCCGGCTGGTCCGATACCTACGGCCCTTATCAGAACAGGCCTTTTAAGGACCATCCCACATGGCTGACCCCGTCTATAGCCGGCTATGTAAAAGAAACGGGGGATGTCAACATCCTTAATCAGGAGATACCCTGGTTAAAGGACAAATGGATAGAAGGCGGAACAAAGACCGATCCCCAATGGCACGGGCCCTCGGCTCCGGACGGGGAAGGGACGCTTTTTGACCACCTGCTTGCCCAGCTCAACTTTACTTATAACGATGTGAGCGTGCACGGCATCCCCAGGGTGGGAGAGGCGGACTGGAACGATGCCCTTGATATGGCCGGAAGAAAGCAAATTGGGGAAAGCGTCTGGCTTGGGATCGCCCTGGTGAGGGCCCTTAAGATGCTTGCGGAACTTGCGGGGCTTATTAAAAAGGATGAGATCAAAAAGGACCTCCTTGAAAAAGCCAGGATAATGACAAAAAGGATAAACGAAGCCGGCTGGGACGGCCAGTGGTATCTTGCCGGCTACAACGACGATCTGGTGCCTTTTGGTTCTTCAAAGAACAAAGAAGGAAAGATCTTTTTGAACTCCCAGTCCTGGGCAATTCTTGCCGACCTTGTCCCCCAGGACAGGATAAAGACCATTCTGGATTCCGCGGACAAACACCTGGGAGGTAAATTCGGCTATGCGCTGCTGGCCCCGGCCTATACAGTTTTTGATCCGGGGCTGGGCAGGATAGCCATGTTTTCCCAGGGCACCAAGGAGAACGCGGCGGTCTTTTGCCACGCGCAGACCTTTATGCTGGCGGCCCTTGCAAAGCTCGGGCTGGGCAACAAGACCTACGAAGAAATGTGCAAGATAATGCCCAACAAGCAAAAGGACATCTCACTATATAAAGCGGAGCCCTATGCCTATGCAGAATATCTGATAGGTCCGGACCACCCTTATGCTTACGGCGAAGGGGCCTATACCTGGCTTA
>JBAZKV010000010.1 GCA_041650635.1 Candidatus Margulisiibacteriota bacterium
GTTTAAAGGGAAATGATACTGGACGCGGTCAGCGAGACCAGGGCCCACAGAGCGGTTATTGTGGGGATGCCTGTCAAGGACACTATTAAACTGGTAAATGATGAAAGACTGGTATCCAATACCCTTGACCGCGAACTGCTCTGGCAGGTACAGACGCCGCAGGTGTTTGAGGCCTCTCTTATCAAGGAAGCTTATGAGCGGGCGGAAAAACTCGGGATAACTGCAACCGATGACGCAAGACTGGTGGAGCGCCTCGGTGAAAAAGTTAAGATGATAAACGGCTCTTACGAGAACATTAAAATAACAACGCAGGAAGACCTTATACTGGGAGAAGCGATATTAAGCTCAAGACAGCGGCAATAGGGCTGGCTGCCGGGTTCCTCAGCGGGCTCGTCGGCATAGGAGGGGGCATCATCATGGTGCCTGCCATGGTGTATTTTTTGTCCATGACACAGCACAGGGCGCAAGGGACATCCCTTACGGTCATTATACCGACAGCGGCGGTGGGAGCAATGTATTACGGACGGGCCGGCCATATTAATTTACATTATGTGATCTGGCTGTCTATCGGGAGTTTTGCCGGAGCCTATCTGGGCAGCTTTTGGGCGGGAAAGCTTTCGGAGCGCTCGCTCAAGATAATTTATGCGGTCTTCATGATCGCTGTAGGGATAAAGATGTTCTTATGAGCACAGCAACACTATTGCTGGTGATAGCGGCGGGGGGTCTTACAGGGGTCTTTAGCGGGCTTCTGGGAGTGGGCGGGGGCACCATCCTGATACCTGCGGCCGTCTTTATACTTGGCGCTTCGCAGCATCTTGCTCAGGGAGTATCCCTTGCCGTCATCATCCCGACGGCTTTTATGGGCGCTTACGCCTACTATATGAGAGATCAGGTGGATCTTCAAAAAGCACTGTACCTTATCCTTGGTTCGGTTATTGGAGCCTATCTTGGGTCTGCGCTTGCCTGCTCTTTTTGCTCAAGGGACCTCAAAATGATCTTCGGTTTATTTTTGATCGCGACCGCGGTAAAATTATTAAAAGATGTACTATCCAGATAAAAAAGACTTCCTGAAGCTGGCCAAAAAAGGCAATCTTATCCCGATATGCCGCAATATCATGGCCGATATCGAGACCCCGGTCTCGGCTTTTGCCAAGATAGAAGGCCGCTATTCGTTCCTCCTCGAAAGCGTCGAAGGGGGGCAGAATGTGGGCCGCTATTCATTCCTTGGCTGTGAGCCGTATATGCTCTTTCAGAGCAAGAATGATGAGATCAGGATAACGGCCTTTGATAAAAAAAAGCGGACCGAAGTGTTAAAAGGAGATCCTTTTGAAGTCCTAAAAAAACTGATGAAGGAACACAGGCCCATGAAAGTGGAAGGGCTTCCCCGGTTCCACGGCGGGGCGGTAGGATATATTGCATACGATGCCGTAAGGTTTATCGAAAACATACCCGACAAGAATCCGGATGACCTTGGCCTTGCCGATATCCAGCTCCTGTTCACCGATACGATAATCGCTTTTGACCATGTAAAACACATGATAAATGTGATATCAAATGCCAGGATAAAAAATGATCCTTCCGCTTCTTATGATCTGGCCGTGAAAAAGATAGAAGAGATCATCCGCAGGCTAAAAGCGCCGGTAAAATTAAAACAGCTTGAGCTCCCGGATGAGCCGCCGGAGTTCCGCCTGTCCTCCAATTTTACTAAGATCGAGTTTGAGCAAAATGTCGTAAAAGCAAAAGAGTATATCAAGGCAGGGGATATCATACAGGTAGTACCTTCTCAAAGGTTTACGGCGCCGCTTAAAAGAGAACCTCTTACCGTCTACAGGATCCTGCGCGCAATAAATCCCTCGCCGTACATGTACTATTTGAAGTTCGATGATGTAAAGCTTATCGGGTCCTCGCCCGAAGTCATGGTAAGACTGGAAGGAACAAAGTCCACCGTCCGTCCCATTGCCGGGACCCGCAAAAGAGGCTCCGGAGAAGAAGAGGACCTCGCCCTTGAAAGAGAGCTCTTGAGCGATGAAAAGGAAAAAGCGGAGCATATAATGCTGGTGGACCTGGCAAGGAACGATCTCGGAAAGGTTTGTGAAAAGGGCAGCGTTAAGGCCACCCGGCTAATGGATGTAGAAAAATATTCCCATGTCATGCATATAGTTTCGAATGTTGAAGGAACGCTCGAAAAAGGAAAAGACGCTTTTGACCTTTTTAAGGCCGCGTTCCCAGCAGGGACCGTGTCCGGCGCTCCAAAGATAAGGGCGATGGAGATAATCGATGAGCTGGAAAACACTAAACGCGGGCCGTACGCGGGAGCGGTGGGGTACTTTGATTTTTACGGCGACCTTGACACCTGCATTACGATCAGGACGATCCTGGTAAAAAATAAGACCGCTTATGTTCAGGCGGGGGGGGGGATCGTCCTTGATTCTTCGCCTTCAAAAGAATACGAGGAAAGCTGCAATAAGGCCAGGGCTCTTATCCGGGCGCTAAAATGATAAACTTCAGGCTACTCAGGAATTCTGATACCGCGCTGTGGATCTGCGCGGCGCTGCTTGTCATTATCGGTTTTCTGTCCATCTATTCCTCAACTTTTTCGATGCTTTCAAAAAAGAGCACGGTATTTGACGATATCAGGCCGGACCCTTTCATGTTCGTCGAGCGGCATCTGGTCTCTTTTCTGCTTGGCCTTGCGGCGCTGCTGCTCTTTTCCTATCTGGACTATTCGCACTTTGAGAACACCTGGCTCTGGTTCTATGGGGGGATGCTTCTTTTGCTGGGGGCTGTTGCTGTTGCAGGGTCGCAAACTTACGGGGCGCAAAGGTGGATCGGGATAGGCTTTTTCTCCCTTCAGCCTTCTGAGATAGCCAAATTGGTGATGATCTTTGCGGTGGGAAGGTTCATCAGCGTAAGAGGAGGCTTAAAGACCCTTTCCGACCTGCTCCTGCTGGGCATTTTGATAGGGGTCCCGTTCCTTCTCATCTTTAAGCAACCGGACCTGGGGACTTCCCTTGTCCTCGTGGCGATAACCTACGGCATGGCGCTGACCGGAGCTCCGTCCCTTGCAGTTGTTCTTGCTCTAATAGCGCCTTTGTTGAGCGTGGTCTTTTGCTTTCATCCCGTCCTGTGGGCTGTTTATCTTATTGCGCTCTGCGGGCTCCTGTGGGTGCTCAAACCCGGGCTCTGGGAAAGCTGCTCCGTTTTTGGCGCCGGCCTTGCGGCAGGGCTTCTTCTGCCGCAGCTGTGGAATATGCTCAAGGGATACCAGAAAGAAAGATTTCTTTCTTTTCTTAACCCGGGGGCGGACCCCTTTGGCGCAGGTTACCATACTATACAATCGCAGATAGCCATAGGCTCCGGCGGCTTTTTCGGCTCCGGATTCCTGCGGGGCACGCAGACCCAGCTGCAGTTCATTCCCCAGCAGTGGACCGATTTCATATTTTCGGCTGTCGGCGAGGAGTTCGGGCTTATCGGCACAATGCTGGTGCTTCTCCTTTTTCTAACTATCATCTGGAGGGCGCTTGCCATTGCCCTGGGATCCAGGGACCTCTTTGGCTCGCTCGTTGCAGTGGGGATAGCTTCGATGTACCTGTTCCATGTTTTTGTCAACATCGGCATGACGCTGGGGATGGCTCCCGTTGTCGGCATTCCTCTGCCGCTGGTCAGTTTTGGAGGGACCTCGCTAATTATGAACCTGGCCTCGATAGGCGTGCTTCAGAGCATTTCCATGCGCAGGGTCAAACTTTTCTTCTGATCATTTCTTAAGTTTGAAAAGTGTTTCCACATCGCCCTCGGCCTCGAACCTCTCGCCCTTAAGATGTACCACGACCTTTTTTGTCTTGAGCCATTCGTCCCTGCGCTTTAACAGCACATTGCCAAAAAGCGAGATGGTCTCTTTATCCTCATTGTAAAGCGCGCTGTCAGACTTTGCCTGCTGTCCCTTTTGCTTTACGGTAACGCCGCCCCGGGCAACTGCGTTGCCGCTCTCAAGAGAGAGGTCAAAGGACGAACAGTTAAGTTCGGTCTCGCTCTCAAGCGCTTTTTTGGTTTCGGGGTTCCTTAGGCTTTTGAGCCTTTCTTTTTTTATGAGCGGTGCGCTTTTAAAGACGATCTTTGTATTTCCCGTCAGGACCATCCTGCTGGCAGAAGTGTCGTAGCTCATCAGGTCGCAGAAAGCTTTTTTGTCTTTTTGAATTACAGAAACACCGTCAAAAAAACTGATATTGCCGGTCTCGTTAAAGACCTCGGCTGCGGATGAGCGCACAGCGGTATTTTTCTTTCTTGTTCCCTTTGTCTTCATCAGGACATTTCCCATTAGACGGGACCTCTTCTCAAGATAGAATACTTCAAGTGTCGTGCAGGAAAGCGTGAGGTCCTTTCCCAGGACCAGAGGGCTGCCGAAAAAAGAGGCTCTTTCGGTCCTGTGGTCATACTTCATGGAGTTAAAAGAAAAACGGGAAAAATCCCCTTTGCCCTTAAGGTCCACGAGCGCGGAGGCCCTTTTTGCAGAGCCCGGGCCTCCAAAAGCGGAGGTCTCTTTGAGCGAAGTGTTCACCTCGACCCTTCCCGTCTTAATGTTCTTGATCACGACCTTGTTGTCCTGAAATACGGAGCCGTCCTTAACTTCTTCAAAACAGGCCTTGTCCTGAAAGCGGTTGGCCCAGCCGTATGAGGAGGTAAGCTCAAAGGTCTTTTTACCCTGCGACCAGCCCACGGCCCTGGTGCCGTAGATCTCGAGCACTTTTTCGGCTCTTTTGTCGCCCATAAGGTCTATGTCCGGAAGGATAAGGTACAAAAGCCCCAGCGCCGCGGCAGCGGCAAAAAAAACAGCGGCGGCGATCTGTGTGGTCCTGTTCATGTACGCTCACAATTGTATCAGTTCGTGCCTGTATTATGCTATATTTATATTGCCGTGAAAAGAACAGTTGTCGCAATAACAGCCGCTATCATCGCCGTATTTTCGGCGCAGGCGCTTTGCCAGGAAGGCGTTATTGTAAGTCCGGACCCTTTTGACCCGGGAAGGGGCAGCGCCATGATCTCCTATGTGCTGGAAAAAGATACGGATGTTTTTGTCTATATTTTCGGCCCCGGCGGAAGGCTTTTGGCAAAAAAGGAGTACCGCGCGGGACAGACAGGAGGCTCTGCCGGTTTTAACCAGGTGGAGTGGAGCGGTAAAAGCGAGTACGGGGATACCGCGCGCAGGGGCACTCATCTGGTCAGAATAATGGAATCGGACACTCAAAAGGTGATAGGAGGGGCCAAACTGCTTGTTGCCGAAGGCTATGCGCTTAAGGGCGCCGAGCTGCTTGGGGCTCTTGCCGCGGCGCTTCTTGTGATGACGGGACTGCTGGCCGCCGGCAGGTCGCTGCCGCTGAAAAGGTTCAGTTCCGTATGTTATAATGGGCTTGCCGCAAAACTTAAAAGAATGAAAGGAGACCATGATGGCGGTTAAAGTCGGGATCAACGGGTTCGGGAGGATAGGAAGGCTGGTCTATATGGCCCTGGTGGAAAAGGGCGTGATCGGTAAAGAGGTCGAAGTGGCTGCTGTAGTCGATATAAGCACTGACGCAAAGTATTTTGCGTACCAGTTAAAGTATGACTCGGTGCACGGCAGGTTCAAGGCCGACATTAAGACCGAAAAAAGCAGCCCCTCGGCCGCCCAGGACGATGTTCTGGTGGTTAACGGTAAAAAGGTAAAATGCGTAATGGCCACCAAGGAGCCTTCACAGCTTCCCTGGAAAGAACTTGGAGTAGAGGTTGTGCTGGAATGCACAGGGCTTTTTACCAGCTCCGACAAGGCCAAGGGACATCTTGATGCAGGCGCAAAAAAGGTGGTAATTTCCGCTCCCGGCAAAGGAGAGGTAAAGACCATCGTCATGGGGGTAAATGACGGTGAATATGATGCTTCAAAGCATCACATCGTATCCAATGCCTCCTGCACCACCAACTGCCTTGCTCCTCTGGTGCATGTGCTTCTTAAAGAAGGCATCGGTATCGAAACAGGACTGATGACCACGATCCATGCTTACACAGCAACACAGAAGACAGTTGACGGTCCTTCCAAAAAGGACTGGAGAGGCGGAAGGGCTGCGGCCATCAACATCATTCCGTCCTCTACCGGTGCCGCAAAAGCGGTAGGAGAGGTCCTTCCCTCCACCAAAGGAAAGCTGACCGGAATGTCCTTCCGCGTGCCTACAGCCGATGTCTCGGTGGTTGACCTTACCTTCCGCTCGGCCAAGGACACCTCAATAGAGGAGATCGATTCTCTGCTTAAAAAGGCTTCCGGCTCATATCTCAAGGGCATCCTCGGGGTGGCCGCCGAAGAGGTCGTTTCAACGGACTTTATCCACGACGAGCGCTCTTCCATCTATGATTCTCTCGCTACCCTTCAGAACAATCTAAAGGGAGAAAAAAGGTTCTTCAAACTCGTGTCCTGGTACGACAACGAATGGGGCTATTCAAACAGGGTGGTTGACCTGCTTGTCAAGATGATAGGCAAGGGGCTGTAGGTTTTGTTCGATCAAAAGGGCGCGCAAGCGCCCTTTTTGGTCTTATGGCCAAAAAGGAGGGGAAGATGAAAAAATCCGTAGCAGACCTCAAAGACAGCGAACTTAAAGGCAAGAGGGTCCTTGTCAGGGTGGATTTTAATGTGCCCAGGGACAAAAAGACCGGAGCGATAACTGACGACCGCAGGATAAAGGAAGCCCTTCCCACCATAAAATACCTGGCGGGCAAAGGGGCAAAGGTGATCCTTGTGTCGCATCTTGGCAGGCCCAGCGGAGTTACGGAAGAACTGCGCCTCAATGCCATAGGCGAAAGGTTGAGCTCTCTGCTGGGGAAAAAGGTCGTTAAGCTTGACGACTGCATCGGCGAAGAAGTGGAGAACACCGTTGCAAAGATGGCCGAAGGCGATGTGACCCTTCTTGAGAATGTAAGGTTTTACAAGGAAGAGGAAGAAAACGACGAGAATTTTTCAAAAAAACTGGCGGCGCTGGCGGATGTCTATGTCAATGATGCTTTTGGCACCGCCCACAGGGCGCATGCTTCAACAGAGGGAGTTGCCCACCTGCTTCCCGGGGTCTGCGGGTTCCTTATAGAGAAGGAACTAAAATTCCTCGGCGGAGCGCTTTCAAATCCCAAAAAGCCGTTCGTTGCCATAATAGGCGGGGCCAAAGTGTCCACCAAGATAAGCGTCATCAAGAACCTGGCAAAAAAAGTTGATGTTCTCATCATAGGCGGAGGAATGATCTATACCTTTTTGAAGGCCCAGGGGATAGAGGTCGGCAAATCGCTTGTGGAGGCCAAGTTCCTTGACCAGGCCAAGCTCATCTGGGCCGAACTCAAGGGGATGGAAGGCTTAAAACTCCTGGTCCCGGTCGATGATGTTGTTACTTCTGACATTTCTACTGATGCACCCGCTAAGACCGTGCCGGCAGGACAGATCCCGGCCGACATGATGGGGGTTGATATAGGTCCCGATACGATAAAACTGTTTAAAGACGCGGTAAAGAGCGCCGGTACCGTGGTCTGGAACGGCCCTCTGGGTATTTTTGAGAACCCCAAGTTCGCAAGGGGCACGATAGAGATAGCAAAAGCCCTTGCGGAATCAAAGGCGGTCACTATAGTCGGGGGAGGGGACAGCGCAGCGGCAGTTGACAAAGCAGGAGTGGCGGATAAGATAACTCACATTTCTACAGGAGGCGGGGCATCGCTGGAATTTTTGGAAGGCAAGGTCCTTCCCGGTATCGCGATACTTCAGGACAAATAAGAAAGGGATACAATGGCAAACACCAAGACCCTGGTCATCATCAAGCCGGACGGCATAAAAAAATCACTTACTGGGAACATTCTTTCCAGGCTGTCAGAAACCAAACTGCGCATCCTGGGGGCCAAAGTGATGCATGTAAGCCGGCAACTGGCTGAAAAACACTATGCGCATCTGAAAGACCAGCCTTTTTTCAAGAACGTGGTGGATTATATCTGCGGCGATGTTTATGATAAGCCGTACAGAAGGGTCCTTGCTCTTGTTTATACGGGCGAGGACGCCGTGGGCAAGGTCAGAAAACTTGCCGGCATAACTAATCCGGAAGAGGCAGATCCTTCGAGCATCAGGGGACAGTACGGCAGGATAACCTCAAAAGGGATCTTTGAGAATGTTGTGCATTGTTCCGCGACCCCCGAAGAAGCGGAGGTCGAGATAAAGCTCTGGTTTGAGCCGGATGAGATAGTTGAGGACATTTATCCGACGGAAGAAGTTGAGGTCAAAGTCAAGAAGAGAGTTTGGAAGAAATAGCATAGTTTTGTTCTTGTTCTCGTCCTTGTCCTAGGAGCAAAAGCTCCTCTTGAGCAGGACAAGAACAAGGACAAGGGGACTCGCAAAATATGGATTCCAATTCATTGATTAAGGAGCTGCTTTTGCGAGTCCGGGCCTATCGTATAGTGGTAGTACGCGGCGTTCGCAACGCCGAGATCCGAGTTCGACTCTCGGTAGGTCCATTGATTTAATCCCTTAAAAACCCGATCTTGGCTTTGGGTTTTTCTTTTTCATGCAGCATTTGCCTCAAGGCATCAAAAACGATCTTGAATTGACCGTCGTACTTCTTTTCCATTTCTTCGATCCTCCTTTTTAAGTCCTGGTGATGCATGAGCATTTCGCGCAGTCTTGTAAAAGTTCGCATGATCTGAATGTTGACTTGGATCGCCCGAGAACTCTTTAGCACACTCGATAACATGGCAATTCCCTGTTCTGTGAAGACATATGGCAGGTGTCTTCTGCCTCCCCAGTTTGAGGTGCCAAATTGGCACCTCAAGTTTGTGGACTCTTCTTTGTTAAGCCGGAACATGAAGTCATTCGGAAATCGTTTGATATTCCTATTCACCTGTCTGACAAGCTGTTTAGTATCAACGCAGTATAATTCTGCAAGATCAGAATCTATCATAACTTTTTGTTTCCTTATCAATAGAATCCTCTTTTCAATGACTTCTGCGGGAACCAAGGCCTCACTGTGGTGTTTTTCAACACATCCCTCATGTCCGTGAGCTCGTTCCATATGAAAACCCTCCTTATCCCCGTATTTACAGCAATTTTCGCGCCACAGGAATAGCAGCCCGAAGACTGCAGACAGGGAGCAGTAGGGGAAAATGTCCAATTTCCAGCGTCCAAATGGAGGCAGGGAGACGGCAGACCGGGGATCGTAGACTGCAGACCGCAGATCACAGGCGAGATCACTTATTCTCGAACTTTCCCCGTATAGACGCTTTGCCCATCACTGCGCCAAAAACGTGGTGCCTTATGTCTTCAAACGAGGGGTTGCCCTTTATGTCTATTGTTCTGTTAAGGGCGTACAGTGTGATCTCATAAACATGAGGGCCCGAGCCCTTTTCCGGGTCCGGTCCGGCATAGCCGATGGTGCCGAAGGCGTTGCGCAGCTCCGAGCAGGCGTATGGCATGTACCAGGGAGACGCCGCTCTGCTTATGTTGGTTACCCAGGAGGGGATGTTAAGTACCGCCCAGTGGATGAGGTTATTATCTGTCAGGTCCACCATAGAGATAGAAAAGGAAACGGTATCATTGGGTGCGCCTTCCCAGGTCAGAGGCAGCGAGATATTCCCTCCTCCTTTTATCCCGGGGCCGGCGTATTGAAGGTCAATAACTTCTCCGTCCTCAAAGGCGGAAGAAGACAGCTTAAAGGTTTCTTTGGTTAAGGCAAAGGCAGTTGTGCTGAGCATTATAATGGCAAGCGCAAGAGCGCCCGGAAGCATTTTTTTCATTGTCAGTAGCCTTTCAAGTTCTGTCTACATAATTATAAGCATGCCGGGACGAAAGTCAAGAATGTCCCTGTCTTGACATCCGGTAGCAACAATGTAATAATAGTGCTACTATGACAAAAATAAAAAGGTTCGGGATCTCTATGGAAAAGGAACTGCTGGCCAAGCTGGACCGCATTGTCAGGCTTAAGGGTTATGCCAATCGTTCAGAAGCTCTCAGGGATTTTACCAGGGAGCATCTGGTCGAGGAAGAATGGAAGGACAGGAAAAAGGAGGTCGTGGGGACGCTGACACTGGTTTATGATCACCACGCAAGGCTGCTTTCGGACAAATTGACGGACATACAGCACGATCATCATCAGAATATAATTGCTTCCACGCACATTCATCTTGACGCGCATAACTGCGCTGAAGTGATAATCCTTAAAGGAAAGGGGGATATTATCTCGTCCATTGCGGACAGGCTTATTGCCACAAAAGGAGTTAAGCACGGCAAGCTTGTCATGACTTCAACAGGGGAGGGACTCTAATGCATATTCCGGATGGTTTTTTGGACCCAAAAATGTCCGCAGGAATGATGGGGGCGGCCGCAGTGGCTCTGGCATATTGTGCTGCCAGGGTCAGACAGGCGGTAACCGCTGTGATGCCCGCTGCGGCAATGGCGGGTGTCAATAAGGTCCTTGGCGGCGGCAAAAGAGTGCTTACGGGCTTTGGGGAACAGCAGATCTATAAAATGGGAATGGTTGCCGCTCTTGTTTTTGCGGCGCAGATGTTCAATTTTCCCATAGAAAGCGGCACCTCGGGGCATCTTATAGGAGGAGTTCTGGCCGCGGTGATAGTAGGCCCTTTTGCAGGAGCTGTTGTGATCTCGGTGGTGCTTGCTGTGCAGATGCTTTTTTTTGCCGACGGCGGAGCCCTGGCCCTGGGGGCCAATATTGTAAATATGGCCGTTATCGGGTCTTTGGGCTGCTACTACATATATTACTGGCTCAATAAGGCGCTGCCCGAGTGGCTCTCCATAGCTGTTGCGGCCTGGTGTTCGGTATTTTTTGCATCTCTGATGTGTTCGCTTCAGATAGGGTTCTCGGGTACTATAGAGCTCGGAGCAGTATCTTCTGCAATGCTCAAGGTGCATGCTCTGATAGGCCTGGCTGAGGCTGCCATAACAGTTGCGTTTGTTTATCTTTTTAGAGCTCTCACCGACGGGCCGAAGAAGGAGGATATTAAATGAAGAAAGTATTTTTTGCTGTCCTTCTTGTTGCGGTCGCGGCTTCGTTCTTTGCCTCAAGCCATCCGGACGGCCTCGAAAAGGTGGCGGAAAATCTTGGGTTCATAGAGAGCGCGCAGGAAAGAAGCGCTCCTCTGCCCGATTACAGCACTCCCGGAGTTCCCGAAGGAGGACTGTCCACTGCTACAGCAGGGATAGCCGGTGTCATGATAACCCTGGCGGTGTTCTGGCTGGCTGTCTATATTATGAAGAAAGGAAATAACGGAATGAACAAAATGTCGGTGTTTTTGGTTGCGTTAATTATGTTGACGTCCTCCGCGGCTTTTGCTGCAAGGCCTCTTGTGACAGATGACTACGGCACTCTGGACCCCGGCGCATACGAGTTTGAGGCCGGATATAACTTCATTTCGCCTAAGGCCGGCGGCGGTGATTCTCAGGGTTTGGTTTGTCAGTTAAAGAGAGGTTTCTTTCCCGGATTTGACCTGGGGCTGGAACTTCCTTACAACACATCCGCTGTATCAGGGCTTGCTGATGCCGTGCTTCACGCAAAACTGAGGATTAAGGATCTTTCAGAGGAAGAGGGAGTGAGCGCAAGGCTTGATGTGAAACTCACCAACGGAGATGCAGCAACAGGCCTGGGCTCCGGATTTACGGATTATGCTCTGTTGCTTATCCTGTCAAAAGACCTGGCAGGGATAAGGTCCCATTTTAATGCCGGCTATACGGTGATCGGTGATGCAGCCAATTCTTCCCATGACGATACTTTTGTCTACGGCGCCGCTTTTGAAAAAGAGATCTGTTCTGGTATAGAGACGGCGATAGAATATACCGGTTCGTGCTGTCTTCAGAGAGGACTGCTTAACAATGTTCAGGTGGCAGGTCGCTGGCAGGCTACCCGCTCTTTAAGGCTGGACGCGGGTTATTCAATTGCCATGAGCGATGTTTCCAGCAGCATAGCAACGGCGGGCTTGACCTTAGAATTCTGAGCCTGCCCGTTAATGTGGTATAATCTGGAAAATGATCAATGTCTGGATATATGTGTTTGTATCCGTCTTTCTGATCAGTTCCATCTCTTTGATCGGGGCCTTTACTCTTGCTCTCAAACCCGAGCTCCTCAAAAAACTTCTTTTTTATATGGTCAGTTTTGCCGTGGGAGGCCTTTTGGGCGGTGCTTTTGTACATCTTATCCCTGAAAGCGTTGAAGAGATAGGAGGCATAACAGAAGCGTCTCTTCTGGTGCTTGCGGGCATACTATTTTTCTTCGTTCTCGAAAAGTTTGTCCTGTGGCGCCACTGCCATGTCCCGACATCTAAGGACCATCCTCACCCTGTAGTTTTTATGAACATAATCGGGGACGGCGCGCACAACCTTTTTGACGGGCTTGCCATTGCTGCCAGTTATTTGATAAGCATTCCAGTCGGGATAGCCACCACTGTCGCGGTCATCCTCCACGAGATCCCTCAGGAGATAGGGGACTTCGGAGTTCTTGTTCACGGTGGCCTCGAGCCCAAAAAAGCGCTTTTGATGAACTTATTGTCAGGCCTTTTTGCCGTTGCAGGGGCGCTGTTCGTTCTCCTCTTTGGCGCCAGTATTAAAGAAGGGATCATTTTTCTGCTGCCGATAGCCGCGGGAGGCTTTATCTATATAGCTGCCTCGGACCTCATACCCTCGCTGCACGGGCAGAGGGATTTTCCCAGGGCCTGGCTCCAGCTCCTGTTCATTCTGCTCGGCATTTTTGTGATGCTCCTTCTGCGCCACGGATAAAAGCGGTTTGACAGTCCCGCGGCTTTGTCATATAATTGAAAAAATTTACCAAAAGGAGATAGGCAATGATGAAACTGTTCCTTGCTGTTGTGTTGGCTCTGTCCGTTTCTGCACCTCTGTCCGCGGCTGAACTCCCCGATTTTGCGGACGATTTCCAGAGCAATAACAACAAATGGTACTCAATGGGGGACACCCAGGTAAAGAACGGGGAGTACTATGTCTATAACAAAGACATTTCCCAGTCCATAACCTGGAACAGGCTGGTCTTTTCAGAAGGAAGAATAGAAGTTGATATGAAATTCCGCGGCGGTGCTCATGAAAGCACCTACGGCCTCATGTTCAAGTACAGGGACAACAGCCACACCTATATGGTGTTGTTCAACCGTGCAGCCAAGTGCGCTCTTATCCTTGTGAACGGCGACATCAAGAACCTGACGGGATGGAAAAGCGTAAAGGCGCATCCTTCAACTTTTAACAGAGTGGTCGTGGATGTGGAAGACAATCTCATAACTGTTACGGTGAACGGGCAGCAGGCTTTCCAGGTCACGGACAGGACGATCAGGTCGGGAAAGATCGGATTTTATGCCAGAAAAGAAACCTCGGCCTCTTTTGACAACCTAAAGGTGTGGCTGAAAAAGGACGGGCAGACAGGTTCAGTGGAAAAATCAGCTCCTGCGCAGACGATGAAGGCCGTTGCCGCAGGAAGGACTTTGGTGAGCGGTATGGTGACCGAAAGCGGCAAGCCGGTGCCGGGAATAGAGGTGAAAGCCTATCTAATAAGTGATCTTAAGGCAAGGCGTGTTGTGTACGACAGAGGGGTAGTGACAGACGGGAGCGGAAAGTTTGCCTTGGACTTAGCTCAGGGAAGCCAGTATATGATAAAGGCCGGGGTTGACGAAAGAGACTGGCGCGCCGGCAGAGGCAAACACGGAGGCACAGTGATAGACCTCAATTTTCCCGAAGAAGCAAAGAATGTCGTTATTCCTCTGGAACGGTCTTAAAAGGACCGGGTAGCGGAGAAAAACAATATGAAAAAAATAATACCTGTCTTGCTTGCGGCGTCACTTATTTCTTCCATGGCTTTTGCCCTGACCGGCCATGAAATTGAGATGTTCAAAAAACTGCAGAACAAATGGGAGAGCAAGGGCAAGGCTTTGATGGCACAGAGAAACTCTGTAAAACCGTTAGATCCGCGCTACACGGACCTCACAAAACAGATAATCAAGGCTGACTACTGGGAAAATTACTACAGGGAAGCCCAGATCGACAGGTCCACCGCATGGGAAATAATCAAGAACACGGCAGTATGGTCGGCGCAGGATGTTGCCGAGATGTCCTCCATAATGTGGGAAAAGTCGGAGGACCTTCTGTCAAAAGTATACGAAGCCAAATGGAGCGACCTTATGAAGGATGCCGCTGACAGCCTTATGAGGCAAAAGCTCAGAAAAATGATGAGAGACGAATTCGGCGGCAAAACATACGAACAGATAGAGGACCATATCATTGATAACTTTGTTCTGCCAAAGCTGGACAAATCAAAGGTCCGTGAACTGGCGGAACAGGCTTTTGGCAAGGCAAAAGACGCTCTTAAGGATGCCTATGTCGAGGAGGTCAAAAGGCAGGCAAAGAGCAGAACAAAGGAACAGCTTCAGGAATACGGCGAGGCTATCGCAAAAAGAGTGGGAGGCGCATTGGACGCGGCCGAGTTCACCGTTGATATGGTGCAGAAATATGTGCTGTGGGACGAGGCCCAGCCTGCCGTTAAGAACATGCTCTCACAGATACAGAAGATCAGTGTCAGGGAAAAATGCAGCCACATAAAAGCGTTCAACATCTATCTTGGAAAAGAGAAAATGACGGCAAACCCGGAAGAAAAACCATCTGCAGATAAAAGTGAAAAGCCCGCTGCGACTCCCGCTCCCGAGGCCGAAAAAACCGCTCCAGCAGCTGCAGAGCCGAAAAAAACCTCCGCGCCTTCCGAAAAAACAGCAGCTTCCGGAGGCAATTACAGGGACAGCCGGGTTGCTCCTACTGTAAGCGAAGTCCTTGGCAGACATGTCAAGCCGGGCTGGAAAAAGGTGCAGGGAAGTTCCGCCGGAGCGGATTACGATGCTTACTACGAAGGATTAGAAAGCCGGGTGGTCGTCAATTATTTTGGCAGGGACCGCGGAAAAGTCACGGCCATTTTGGTGGGATCGCCAAGATCATCATATAATTTTGGTTTTAGGGTCAAGGGCAAATGGACCCCTTCCACTTCCGGCAGGGCAATTGAGGAATACCACGGCAGCTCCACTGACAAGGGCGAATATATCGAGAAAGAATGGTATCCCAACGGCCAGATAAAAAAATTCTATGTGAGGGTGAACGGCAAAAAAACAATGAGTCTGGATTGGGACGAAAAAGGCAGAGCAAAATAACTGCCGGGTCTTCTGAAGCGGTTTGACACGGCCAAAGGCCTTCTGCTAACCTTTAGTTCATAGGAGGGACCTTTATGCTTTCTTTTTTGCTGGCCGCTGTCATCATCATTTTTTTGGCAGGGATCAGGATAGTGCGCCCCACGCACAGGGGGCTGGTTGAGAGATTTGGGAAATACAGGAAGTTTGCCAACCTGGGCTTTAACTGGATCATCCCAGTTGTAGACCAGTTGTACCTGGTCAACATCACTGAAGTAATGGTGGATGCCGCTCCGCAGGAAATAATAACCAACGACAACCTTAATGCCAGGGTGGACGCGCAGATCTATTTTAAGGTGAAGTCCGACGAAGAAAGCGTTAAGAACTCCCAGTACAATGTCAACGATTACAGGTATCAGATAGTGAACCTGGCAAGGACCACTCTGAGGAACATAATCGGAACACTTACCCTTAAAGAGGCCAACAGCGAAAGAGGCAAGATAAACAGCGAATTGCAGAAGACGATGAGGGAAGAGACCAAGAACTGGGGCATAGAGATAGTAAGAACGGAACTGAAAGAGATAGATCCTCCCAAAGATGTGCAGGAGACCATGAACAAGGTAGTTAAGGCGGAGAACGAAAAAGTGGCGGCTGTTGACTTTGCCTCCGCAACGGAGACGATGGCCGACGGACAGAGAAGGGCCGAAATAAAGATGGCCGAGGGCAAAAAGCAGGCCAGCATCCTTGAGGCAGAGGGCCAGGCTCTGGCGATAAAGCTGGTCAACGAAGCGGCTGATAAGTATTTTGTCGGCAACGCCCAGCTGCTTAAAAAACTCGAGACCGTAGAAAGGTCCCTGGCAAGCAACTCTAAAATAGTGGTGCCGACCAATTCCGAACTTGTCAATGTCATAGGAGAACTGGCCGGAGTGGCTCCCATAAAATGAAGTCTTCTCCGATTGACTCTAAAAAAACAGTCTGTCATAATGGGGCAGTATGAAACTACTACTTCTGGGTCTGCAATTGATCTCGGGGCTTTCGCTCATCATCCTTGTGCTGCTGCACAGCGCCAAGGGCGAGGGGCTTGGAGGCATCGGTGGCTCTGCCCACATGTTCGGCTCCCAACAGGGACTTGAAAAGGGACTCGACAGGCTTACGATGGTAGCCGCCGTCACCTTTGTGACGGTCTCTCTTATCCTGACGATAACCGCCGGCTGACAAAAGGAGGGCCTTTCATGACAGGAGCCGCTGACATCTTTTCCCTGTTCTCTACTCCTCTGGGCATCCATATAGTTAAACTTTCCTGGGCGCTGGCCGCTCTTGTTATCGCTGTGCTTATAGGCAAGGCGTTGCAGGCCTCTGTTGTATATCTGCTTAGCCTGACAGGGGTCAATTCACTGTCGGAGAGGATTGGGCTGGAAAAGCTGCTTAGAAAGGCAGAGATAAAGAACCCTTTTTCGGAGCTGGCAGGCGATATCGCTTTCTGGGCATTTTTGTTCTCCTCGGTAGTCTGGATAATCTATGCCTTCAGATTTTTGCGCGCCATCTCTATCCTGCGCTTTACGCTGCACTATATCAGTGTAAATGTGGTCAGCGCGGTCTTTGTGTTCATGCTCGCGGTTCTGCTTGCCTTTCTCCTTTCGCAGCTCATCTCTTTTATAGGAGCCCTCATATATCTTCCCGGCTACAAATTGATAGCCAGGATCAATCTGTATGTAGTGGTGATCTTTGGCGCGGTGGCCGGGCTGGAAAAACTGGGAATACCTTCTTCAGACATCTTCAGGCCAGACATAATACTGGGCTTCTTTGCCCTGTCGGGTGCTATCGCCTTTGGCCTGGGCTGCAAAGATATCGCGGCTAATTTTTTGGCGAATTTTTTGAGGGGAAGCAGATAAGGGATAGGTCAGAGATCAGAAAAGGACAAGGACAAGGACGAGGACAAGGTTATTATGAGAGGGGGTGAAGAAATGAAGAAGATCATAGGAGTGGCGATGGTGTCTTTGCTGGTGGTTACATCAACCGCCTTTGCACTGCCTTTTGCCACGACCAAGAGTTCCACAAAAACTACCGTAAAAGCAGTGCCGGCTCCTCCGGCTCTGTCCGCTGCTCCTGCAAGAGTGATGCATTCAGGAGATGCGGGCAAGTGGGGACTGGGACTTTCGGGAGGGATGCCTTCTGCAAGGTATAATTTCTCTGATGATGCTCGCGGCTACGGAGGGCTTTCGTTCACTTCTGCTGCGGGGACCAGCACTTTCAACCTAATGCTGGCCGGAGACGCTGACCTGACAAGGATCTCGGGAAACGAGGTCAATATGGGAGGCGCTTTTTATCTGAATTCAACAGCAGGAGCTACAACATGGACCGGAGCGATAACCTGCGGAGTTGACGCAAAGATCAATTCGGGATTGGTTGTAGAATTCAAGGTGTGGCCGATATCGATCACATCCACGGCGGGGACCACGACTTTCTCGATCCTCGGCGCCGGGACTGTTGGAGCCCACATCTATCTGTAGTCTAAAAACGGGTTCATATTAAGGCCTTTTGTATTCTAGGGGTACAAAGGCCTTTTTTTTGCGCGCAAAACTTCTTGACAAAACCGCAAACCTCGACTAAAATCACTCAAGAAAAGGGGGTGAACAAATGAAAAGAATAGTATTAGCTATTGCAGTTGTTGTTGCTCTATCATCCGTTGTAAGCGCAGAAATCCTTCTCACCGCAAGTCCTTTGGGAGCAGGTAAGATGGGATGGCTGGCAGCAGGGCGGTATGATACCAATATCGGAGCAAATGTGACGCAGATCTCGGGCGGCGGCTTTTTGGGATACGGAGTCATGGACAAACTGGACGTTTTTGCAAAGGTGGGATACGGTACTCAGTCCGGTCTGCCTGTGGGATTGTCTTCGTCAAGCGGTATCATGATGGGGCTTGCGGCCAGATACCAGTTTTTGGCGGAAAACAAGAAAGACATGCCCGTATCGGTTGCAGGTGTTCTTGGTTACCAGTCTTCAACGGTAACATCCAATATCACAGGTTTGGGATCGTTCCAGACAGTCCAGGGTGATATAGGTGTCGGCGCAATCGTGAGCAAGGTCATAGTTCCATGGGTTCCGTACGGAGCTCTTGTGTATCACAGCTTGAATCAGGGAGCAGGTGTTACGGGGTCCAATGTAGAAATCGCTGTTGGCTCGCAGATGGCTTTGTCAACATCGTCCGCGATCATCGGCGAAGTGGCGCTGAACTCGATCACTATCGGCGGCGCCAGTGTCTCGGACACGCAGATCTCTTTGGGCTACACAGCCAAATTATAGCCCCCATTTGATGCATCAGGGGCCTTCATTTATTGTCGTAAGTGAAGGCCTCAACATCTCTAACACCCGGACACGAATTAATGCGAAAGATCTTCCTCGAAATCAGGCGCGCGAATTCCTCGAACATACTCGAATGCAGAAGATTTGTGCTTAGCAGAGTCTTTTCTTTAGCGATATTTCGAGCTGTTTGCGGTCTCCTTTCGCGGGAAGTGTTTGAGATCATTCGCGAAGCGTGTTCGTGATAAGGTTCGAGATATGCAATACGCTTTTTGTTATAATCTATCTGTGATATATTTTATCCTCCTTGGCGGATTTTCGTTCGTGCTGTGCTTTGGGCTTACCTATGCGCTGATAGCCGTGTTCAGGCATTTTGGCCTGGGGCAGAGCATTAGGGAAGAAGGGCCCAGGAGCCACCTTTCAAAAGCAGGCACTCCTACAATGGGAGGCGTTGCCATAGTGGTCTCTGCTGCAGCAGCCTGTCTCATCTTTGTCGATTTTGACGCAAGATTTACTGCTGTGCTGCTTCTTATGCTTGCATACGGCCTGATAGGCTTTTTGGACGATCTGCTTGGTCTGCTCCATGGGAAGAACGCAGGGCTCTCTCCTTCGCAGAAAATGGGGCTCCAGATCTTTGCTGCTCTTGCTTTTGGCTCATACCTGATATTTCTCGGGCACGAAGCCTCGGTAGAAGGCTTTTTAAGAACGATAGGCCTTGGATATGCCTGGCTTTATCTGCCTTTTATCGTATTTTTGACCGTAGGGTTCTCTAACGCTGCCAACCTTACCGACGGGCTCGACGGTCTTTTGGCCGGCTGCCTGATCTTTTCTTTTGGCGCACTTACCCTGATCTCGCTGCTGCAGGGCAATATCGAAACGGCCGCGCTCTGTTTTGCAACAGGCGCAAGCCTGGGCGCTTTTCTTGTTTTTAACCGCAATCCGGCGCGTATTTTTATGGGAGATACCGGATCGCTTGCGCTGGGAGCTGTGCTCTGCGCGGCAGCGGTCATATTACACAAAGAGCTGCTGCTCCTGCTTATAGGCGGCGTGTATGTTGCAGAAACCGTTTCAGTAATGGCCCAGGTGGCATATTTTAAACTTACGGGGAAAAGGCTTTTGAAGATGAGCCCTCTGCACCACCATTATGAACTGTCCGGGGCCGGAGAAAAAAGAACGGTCGCGGGTTTTTGGCTGGCGTCATTTGCGCTTGCTGTCCTGGCGGTGATCGTAGGATAGGATAATGGAAATAGAAGAACTCTCAAACAAAAAGATCTGTGTGGTCGGGCTCGGCAAAAGCGGTCTGGCCGTCATAAAAAAGCTCTCGGGGCTGGGAGCACAGCTCTGTGCCTCAGAAAGCAAACCGTTGAACGGGATCCCGGCAGGGACAGCAGACTTTTTGAGGACGCTTAATGTTCCTCTTGAGACCGGAGGCCACACCCCAGAGTTTTTGTCCGGCTGCGATCTTATTGTCGTAAGCCCGGGAGTGCATCTGGATGATGCAGCCGTGGAGGGCGCATCGGCAAAAGGCATACCTGTCATTTCCGAGATAGAACTGGCCTTTGGTTTCTTTACAAAACCCGTGATCGCTGTGACAGGGACCAACGGCAAGACCACTACCACCACTCTCATCGCAATGATCCTGCAAAAAGCCGGATACAAGGCCGCGGTTGCGGGAAACATAGGAGAGCCCTTGATAAATGTCGACGATACTAAATACGACTATGTTGTGGCTGAAGTAAGCAGTTATCAGCTGGAAGCCATACTTAAGTTCAAACCTCATGTCAGTGTGATTCTGAACCTTACTCCGGACCATCTTGCCAGGCACAAAACCATGGAAAATTACAGTGCCGCCAAAGGGCGGATCTTTGCCAACCAGACCATGCAGGATGCTCTTGTCTACAATGCAAAAGATCCTCTTGTTGAGGCGCTGGCAAAGCAAGCCCGCTGCCAAAAAATACCTTTTGGCCAGGGAGTTGTCTCGGAAAAAGGGGCCTTTATTAACGAGGGCTATCTATGCAGGCTCAGGGGCAATTTTGTGGATGCGGTCTGTCCGGTCGATGCTATCAAACTGAGGGGCTCGCATAATCTGGAGAACTGCCTGGCTGCCTCAAGCGCCTGCCTTGCCCTTGATGTTCCAAAAGAAGCCATTGCTTCGGTCCTGATGGAATTTGCGGGAGTGGAGCACAGGATCGAAACTGCGGGCGTGATCAACGGCGTTGAATTCGTAAATGATTCAAAGGCCACAAATCCGGATTCGACGCAGGCCGCTCTTAAGGCCCTGGCAGGCAAAAAGAACATAGTGATCATACTCGGCGGCAGGGACAAAGGAGTTGACCTTGCGCAAATGTGCCGCCTGATCAAGGCAGAGGCAAAGGCGGCGGTCCTGATAGGGGAGGCTTCTTCCAGATTTGAAGAAGCGCTGCTTAAGGAAGGCTTTAACTCCATCAGCAGGGCTTCTTGCCTTGACGAGGCCGTTAAACAAAGTTTCGGCCTTTCTCAGCCTGGAGATGTGGTGCTGCTGTCTCCGGCCTGCGCCAGTTTTGACATGTTCGATGATTATGAGCACAGGGGAAGGGCGTTTAAAGAGGCGGTAAAAAGAATGGAAGATGCAAGTGAACGCTAGAACTTTAAGGCGCCGGCCCGACTACTACCTGCTTTTTCTGGCTCTGTTCCTTACGGCTGCCGGCCTTGTCTCTGTATTCAGCGCAAGCGCAGCAGAAGCTATAAAATACGGGAACCAATTCTATTATCTTATCAGACAGCTGATCTTTACTGCTTTGGGCCTGGGCGCGCTTACTGCGGGGGCCCTGCTGGATCATAATCTTTACAAAAAATGGTCAGGTTTTATCCTTGCGGCGGGAATCCTATCGTTGCTGCTCCTTTTTGTGCCCTTTCTGGGCAAGTCGGTGGGAGGAGCTGTGAGATGGATAGACCTGGGCTTTGTTCAGTTCCAGCCCTCGGAATTCGTTAAATTCGCTATTGTCGTCTATCTTGCCAGCGCCCTTTCCAACAAGGGCGAAAGGATAAAAGACCTGATTTCGGGATTTCTTCCTTTGCTTGCGATTGTGGTCATGATATGCGTTCTGATAATGAAGCAGCCTGACCTTGGAAGCGTACTTGTCATTTTTTGGTCTTCCTTTCTGATGTTCTTTCTTGCCGGAGCGCGATTCCTGCATCTTGGCGTTCTGGCAGCTTTTTCTGTCGGGGCCGTACTTGTGCTTAGCATCATAGAGCCATACAGGCTGGCCAGGCTGCTTGCCTTTAGGGACCCGTGGAGCGATCCCAAAGGCATCGGCTATCATATAATACAATCTCTTATCGCGGTGGGCTCAGGAGGCCTGTTCGGACTGGGCATAGGCCTGGGCAGGCAAAAATTCTTTTATATCCCTCAACCCCACACGGATTTCATTTTTGCGGTCATCTGTGAAGAAGCCGGGTTAATAGGGGCTCTTGTGCTGATCGCGGCCTTTACCGCGCTTATCTTTAGGTGCTTTCAGATAGCTTTAAGCTGTAAAGATAAATATGCTTATCTGCTTGCCTGCGGGTTTGCTTCTTCTATCTTTCTCCAGGTGGTCATCAATATGGGCGTAGTGATAGGGCTGGTGCCTACCACCGGGATACCACTTCCTCTTATCAGCTATGGAGGCACTTCGCTTATCCTTACGCTGTTCAGTATCGGTGTAATAATGAATATTTCATCCTCAGAGTCAGGGCGCGGAGAAATAAAATGAAGGTCCTTATCTGCGCGGCAGGGACCGGCGGGCACATTTACCCGGCCGTTGCCGTGGCACAGCAGCTGCAAAAGGAGCTGCCGTCGGTCAAATTGCTTTTTCTGACCTCGTCAAAAGAAGTGGAAGACATTATACTTAAAGCCCAGCCTTATGCCACGGTCAGGCTTCCTCTGCGGGGCTTTCAAAAAGGCCGGCCGCTGGACTATCTGCCTGCTTTGTTCTCAGTGATATCAGGGTTCATCAGGGTCTTTCAGGAAATGAAGCGCTTTGATCCGGATGCTGTTTTTTCTACCGGCGGGTACATGAGCCTTCCGTGCTGCCTGGCCGCGTTCCTCCTTGGGAAAAGGATAGTCCTCCATGAGCAAAATGTTCTGCCGGGCAGGGGGATCAGGTCCTCATCAAGATTTGCACGGATCACGGCAGTGTCCTTTGAGGAAAGCCTCAAATATTTTAAGAGCGGCAGGGCGCTGTTAACAGGCAACCCGGTAAGGGAGCAGGTCCTCACATCTTCAAGAGACATTGCTGCAAAGGCCCTTGGTCTGGATCCCTCAAGAAGAACACTGTTGGTCACGGGGGGAAGCCAGGGCTCTGTCTCTATAAATTCGCTCGTGGTAAAAATGCTCCCATTTCTTTCTTGCGGCAATTACAACCTGGTGCACATTACCGGCTCTGCGGACTTTGACAGAGTAAAAAAAGCCGTGTCAGGGCTTTCTTTGGGGGGCACTTTTTACCGGTGCTATCCTTTTCTCCAAAATATATGGGACGCTCTTGCATCAGCGGACCTTGTCTTAAGCAGGGCAGGGGCCACGATGATAAGCGAACTTGCCTGCAAAAACCTGCCGTCCATTCTTATTCCGTACCCTTATTCAGCCGAAGGCCATCAGGAGCTGAACGCGCGGGCCCTCGAGAAAAAAGGAGCATGTTTTGTTGGGTGTGATGATAGTTTAAGCCCGGAAAAAATATCAGATATGATCATAGAATTAATGGGTGATGATAATGCTTTAAAAAAAATGGGCCGGGCCGCGGGCTCGTTCTACAGACAGGACGCGGCAAAAAAGATAACGGAGCTTATACTTGAAGACCTTTGATATGGGAAGGATAAAGAATGTCCACCTGATGGGAATAGGCGGCTGCGGGGTAGGCGCCATCGCCAAGATACTTATAGAGATGGGCTACAAAGTGTCCGGCTCCGACCTTAAGGAGAATGCCAACACCATAAGACTTAGGGACATGGGCGGCCATATCTTTTTCGGCCACTTAGAAAGCAATGTGAGAGAGGCGGACCTTGTGGTCTATTCTTCCGCCATCTCAAAGGATAACCCTGAGCTAAAAGAAGCGCAGGCAAAACAAATACAGATCGTTCCAAGGGCAGAGATGCTTTCTTGGATCATGAGCCAGTCCAAAGTCCCGATCGCGGTTGCAGGTACGCACGGGAAGACAACCACCACATCCATGGTCTCTCTTGTTTTTGACCGCACGGCACAAAAGCCGACTTTTCTGATAGGAGGGGAAAATAACGATGTGGGCGGCAATGCTGCGCTTGGAGGAGGGCAGTATTCTATAGCAGAGGCGGATGAAAGCGACGGTTCGTTCCTGTTCCTCCGTCCCAGGATCGAAGTGGTGACCAATATAGAAGCTGACCATCTGGACCACTACAGCGGGATAGAGGCTGTGTTTAAGGCTTTTCTTGACTTTACCGCGCTTCTTCCTCCGGGAGGAACGCTGATAATATGCACTGACAGCGAATATAACAGAAAACTGCTTGACGAGACCGAAACGGAGGCAAAAATAATCACTTACGGGCTTGAAAAAGAGGCTCAGCTCATGGCACGGAACATAGTCCCTGGCGAGGGCAGTTCCAAGTTCGAGGTCTATGACAAGGGTAAACTGCTTGGAGAAATTAAACTGAATGTTCCAGGAAGGCACAATGTGGAAAATTCCCTTGCCGCCGTTGCCTGCGGACTGGAGGCGGGGATAGATTTTCTTAGCATCAGTTCGGCCCTCAGGTGCTTTACCGGAGTAAAAAGAAGGTTCCAGCTCATTGGCAAAGCCATGGGGGTTCTGATATATGATGATTACGGGCACCATCCAACCGAGATAGCCGTCACTCTGCGGTCTGCCAGAAGCAGCTGGGCCAGCGTCAAGCGCCTTATCTGCGTGTTCCAGCCGCACAGATATACCAGGACTATGCACCTCAAAAAAGAGTTCGGCTCCTGTTTTGCGGATGCCGACAAGGTGATAATCACCGACATCTATGCGGCAAGCGAAGCTCCGATAGCTGGCATTTCCGGCCAGACGCTTGCCGATGAGATAGTAAATAACGGGCACAGGGATGTGACCTACATAGCAAAAAAACAGGATATAACCGACCATCTGGCCGGACTTGTCAAAGAAGGCGACCTTGTGCTCACCGCAGGCGCCGGGGACATTCACCTTATCGGGAAAGAACTGTACGCAAGGCTCAGGGAAACCCAGCGAAAGTTGAATTCTCCAAATGGGAAATAATAACAGCCTGACTGACCAGATCAGACAGACCGCAGCGGCTGTCTCTGTAAACGAGCCGATGTCAAAGCACACGACCTTTGGAGTGGGCGGGCCCGCGGAACTTTTTGTCAGGGTGTCAAATATTGATCAATTAAGAGGAGTCCTTTCTATCCTTGCAGGAGCCCGAGTGCCGGTGCTTGTCTTTGGCAGAGGCTCAAATCTTCTTGTCAGGGACAAAGGGATAAAAGGCGCAGTCATCAGGCTGTCGGGTGATCTTGAGACTATAAGTGTTGAAGGCAGCCGTGTGTCTTGCGGCGCGGGAGCGGGGCTTCCAAAACTCATAAATCGGTGCTATGTCAGGGGCCTTTCGGGTCTTGAGGAGCTTGCGGGTATTCCTTCCACCGTTGGAGGTGCCGTTGCCATGAACGCGGGTTCCTTTGGTTCTTCTATCGGGGACAGGGTGTCAAAGGTAAGTGCGGTTTCTTATGACGGGACAGAACACTCCTTTGACCATTTACAGTGCGGTTTTGATTACAGGACCTCTGTTTTTCTAAGCAACAAAATGATCATATGCCGTGTTCAATTTGACCTGGAAAAGACAGATCCGCAAAAGATCAAAGCAAAGATCGACCGGGTTTTGCTGAAAAAAGCAGCCGCTCAGCCGCTTAAAGAGGCCTCTGCCGGCTGTGTGTTCAAGAACCCAAAAGGACAAAGTGCGGGTGAATTGATAGAGAAGGCAGGACTTAAGGGGCTTTCTGCGGGAGGGGCAAGAGTGTCGGAACTCCACGCGAATTATATAGTGAACTCAAAAGGCGCAACGGCCGCAGATGTGATCTGTCTTATGGAAAAGGTGCAAAAAACCGTGGAAGAAAAATTTTCTGTACGGCTTGAGCCCGAGATCCGGGTCGTGGGGGACTGATTTTTGACACCATGGAGCGTTTCTGATATTCTTTATATTATAAAGAGGACAAAATGCCTGACAGAGAAAAAGTAAAAGAACTCCAAAAGAAAGCAGCCGCCGTAAGGACGGATATTATAGCCATGCTGGGCAAATCCGGCTCGGGACATCCTGGAGGCTCTCTGTCCATTGCCGATATAATGGCGGTGCTCTATTTTTATAAGATGAATGTGGATCCCAAGAAACCGGAGGACCCTGACCGCGACAGGTTCGTTCTTTCAAAGGGGCACGGGGCGCCCGCGCTTTATTCCTGCCTGGCCAACGCCGGGTTCTTTTCAAAAGAATATCTTAAGACCCTGCGTCAGATAGGATCTTCTCTTCAGGGACACCCCTGCAGGCTCAGCCTTCCGGGGATAGATATGACAACAGGGTCTCTGGGGCAGGGGCTTTCGGCCGCTCACGGAATGGCGCTGGCGGCAAAGATGGACGGAAAAAAATACAGGGTCTACTGCATAATAGGGGACGGCGAATCCCAGGAAGGTCAGATCTGGGAAGCCGCTATGTCGGCGGGACAGCGCAAAACCGACAATCTGACGGTGTTCCTTGACCATAACAAACTGCAGATAGACGGCAAGGTGGAGGATATCAAAGGAATAACACCGATCGCCGACAAATGGAGAGCGTTCCGGTGGAATGTCATAGATGATGTAAAAGGACACGATATAGAAGCCCTTATGAGAGCCGTGGACGAGGCATCAAGGACAAAAGGAAGACCCACCATCATAATCTGCGACACCGTCAAGGGAAAGGGTGTTTCTTTTATGGAACACAATGTGGACTTTCACGGCAAGGCTCCCAACAAAGAAGAGACCGACACCGCCCTTGAAGAATTGAAGTGCCATCTATGAGCAAAAAACTTGCGGCGACCAGGGACGCTTACGGCAAGGCTCTTGTGGACCTTGGCAGAGAAGATCCCAGGGTAGTGGTGCTTGACGCAGACCTGGCCTGTTCCACAAAAACAGGCATGTTCTGCAAAGCCTTTCCGGACAGGTTCATTAACTGCGGAGTAGCCGAACAGGACATGATAGGGACCGCGGCCGGTCTGGCGGCCTGCGGTAAAACAGCGTTCGCCTCCACCTTTTCGGCCTTTGCCTCCGGCAGGGCCTGGGACCAGATCAAGATCTCGGTTGCCTATCCAAGGCTCAATGTCAAGATAGTGGCTACCCACGGCGGAATAACAGTGGGAGAGGACGGAGTTACCCATCAGGCGCTCGAGGACCTTGGCATAATACGCGTCATGCCGAATATGACACTGATAGTACCTGCGGATTCTGTGGAGGCGTATAAAGCCGTAAAGGCCGCTGCCGCCTTTAACGGACCTGTCTACATTAGACTAAGCAGGCAGGCTACCGGGATCGTTTATGAGGACGAGTCCTATGAGTTCAAGATAGGCAAAAGCGTTCTCATGAGGAACGGTTCGGATGTGTCGATAATAGCCTGCGGCCTTATGGTGGAGCAGTCGCTTGTTGCTGCGGAGCAGCTGGAAAAAGAAGGTATAAGCGCCAGGGTCGTAAATATGCACACCCTGCGGCCCCTGGATGAGGATGCCGTGATAGGAGCGGCACAGGAAACGGGCTCCATCGTTACCGCGGAGGAGCATCAGATCTCGGGAGGCCTGGGAAGCGCTGTCTGCGAGATCGTAGCCGGAACTTTCCCTGTCCCTGTCGTCCGCATCGGGGTAAAAAACACCTTTGCTGAATCCGGCAAGCCTTCCGACCTGCTCGAAAAATATGGGCTCACCGCAAATGACATAATAAAAGCCGCAAAACAGGCTGTTTCCAACAAGAAACGCTGATGAAGAAAAAACCAAAACCCGAGAGGCCGTCCTGGGACAAGTACTTTATGGAGATCACCAAGGTGGTCTCAACCAGGTCCACCTGCATAAGAAGGCAGGTGGGGGCGGTCATTGTAAAGGACAAAAGGGTGCTTTCTACGGGTTATAACGGCCCGCCGAAGGGTCTTGCCCACTGTGATACCGTGGGATGCGTAAGGAACGAAAGCAATGTCCCCTCGGGGCAGAGGCATGAACTCTGCAGAGGACTTCACGCCGAGCAGAACGCCATAATTCAGGCCGCGTGGGACGGAGTAAAGATCCAGGATTCCACCCTCTACTGCACCCACCAGCCCTGCGTGATCTGCGTAAAGATGATGATAAATGCAGGGGTAAGGAGGGTCGTTTTTGAAGGCGACTATCCCGATGACCTAGCTGCCAACATGCTTATCGAATCGGGGCTTGAGATCTGCAAGATAGACGACAACAGAAAAAAATCACGGAAAAAGAAATAATGGACAGAGCCTGTGTAAAAGCCTCTGTCAGCGGTTTTGTCCAGGGCGTAGGATACAGGTATTATGTGCTTGACACCGCCAACATCCTTAAACTGAACGGATATGCCAAGAACCTGCCGGACGGAAAAGTGGAAGTGGTGGCCGAGGGGCAGAAAGAGGACCTTGAGATACTGCTCGACAAGTTAAAGAGGGGGTCCTACAGTTCCAGGGTCGAAGCACTTGATATAACCTGGACAAAGTGCGAAAATAGGCACAAGGGATTTCGGATATTATGAAAAAAATAGGCTATCTGGGGCCTGAAGGGACTTTTTCGCAGGAAGCCGGGAAAGTTTATGTGAAGGCGCTGGAAGTCAAAGCTGACCTCATACCGTATTCGACCCACCATGATCTTCTTTTTGCCGTGGACAGGGAAGAAGTTGACGAAGGCATAACTCCGATAGAAAATTCAATAGAGGGCTCTATCGGCATCGTTTATGACATGCTTGCCAAGGAAGTGGACCTCAAGATCAGGGGGGAGATCATACTTCCCATACATCATGCTCTGATGGCAAAAAAGCACCTGGAACTTAAGGATATAAAAGAAATAATCTCTCACCCCCAGCCGATAGAGCAGTGCAGAGGCTGGATAAGAAAACACCTGCCCAGGGCCGCCGTCAGCCTCTCATACAGTACTTCCGAAGCCGCCAAGCTTGTCGCCTTTTCTGACAGGGACGATATCGCGTGCGCCGGACCGGCAGGCCTGGCCAAACTCTACGAGCTTAAGGTCATCGTTAAAGATATAGCCGATTACAAAGACAATGCCACCCGCTTCGTTATACTGGGCAAAGCCGACCATAAAAAAACAGGCGCGGACAAGACTTCCATCGTTTTTTCGGCTATCACGGATCAGCCGGGGGGCCTGCACACCATTCTCGGGGAATTTGCGATAAGGAACATCAACCTTACTAAAATAGAGTCAAGGCCGTCAAAAAAAGCCCTGGGCGACTATTACTTTTTTATAGATATGGAAGGGCACAGGCAGGACAAAGAGATACACGGGGCGCTTGCTGATATCATGAACAAAGTGTCTTTCATAAAAGTACTGGGCTCATATCCAAAAGGAGGTAAATAGCATGTCCGGCAAAAAAGGCTCTTTTCTTGACCTTCTGTTCTTGGGAGGGATAATAGGGGCGGGACTGGGGCTGCTTTTTGCCCCTTCCAAAGGAGAAGACACCAGAAAAAAGATCAAAGAAAAGATAGATGAACTGAGCGCTTCCTCTTCGGGGGCCTCGGAAGGCATCAAGACCGTCTCTCAGGAGATGATACAGAAGACGATATCCTCGATAGAAGAGGGCATAGACCGGCTTACGCTGGCGGCGCAGGAAG
This sequence comes from Candidatus Margulisiibacteriota bacterium, assembly GCA_041650635.1. Taxonomy (NCBI): domain Bacteria; kingdom Bacillati; phylum Candidatus Margulisiibacteriota; species Candidatus Margulisiibacteriota bacterium. Next base: position 29,278 of record JBAZKV010000010.1, read on the forward strand.
CGCAGAAAGCCTCTGACGAAAAAAGACGGGAGCTTGGAGAAGCCACCCCGGGCAAAGGCGGTGAGTAATATGGACATGAACCTGGTCATCTCTATCTGTGTGATCATAGTTACGGCCTCTGTTGTTGCCCTTGCGGTGCATACCATCATGATATTGGTGGATGTGAGAAAAATGATCAAGCCAATTGATAAAATGGTCAACGAGTTCCACGGCGAGTTCAAGCCGCTGATAAAGGACTTTTCCGGCATCACCGGCACCGTCAACAGTTTTCTTGCAAGACTGGACAGAATATCCGGGCTTTTTCTCGGAAAGTTCGATATGATGGCTCAGGGGAGCGAAAAAGCCGTCTCGTTCATCCAGAAGGTTGTTAATAATCCAAGAGTTGAACTGGCCAGTATCGGAGCCGGCATAAAAAAAGGCCTCGAAGTATTATTCAAAACGAAAGGAGACAGCGATGGGAAAGATTAAGACCCTACTTACTGGCGGGCTGATCGGAGCGGTTCTGGGCGTGCTTTTTGCGCCGAAAAAAGGCGAGGAGACCAGAAAAGAGCTGTCAGGGGAGACCGAAAAATGGAGCGCCAAGGCCAAAGAAACGGCGGACTCCGTTAAGAAGACGGCCAAAGAACTGGCCGATAAGGCCAAAGACCTGTTCAAGGGGTCTAATGGCTAAGACCGGGATCGCTCTTGACCTTGGAACGACCAATTTAGCCGGGTTCATCATAGATCTTGACAAGCCCAAAGACCGCTTTGCGGCGCAGATAAAATGCTCGCTTGCAAAGCACGGCAGGGATCTGGTGACCCGGCTTACTTTTGCCTCATCCAGCGAAAAACTTGCCGTGCTGCAAAAACTTCTCGTTTCGGATGTGAACAACATCATCCAGATATTGAGCAAGAGGATAAAGATCAACCGCAAAAGGCTGGACCGGCTTGTTGTCAGCGGAAATACCCCGATGCTGCATTTTTTGCTGGGCAGGGATGTTTCGGGGCTCAAAGCCTATCCGTTCTCTCCCCAGATAAAAGGCTCCGAAAATATAGATGCTTCTTCAATAGGGATCACAGCGGGTAAAGATACAAAACTCATCACTCTTCCCATAGTTAGCGCTTTTGTCGGGGGAGATGCGGTTGCGGGGGTGCTTTATACCTGGATGAGCAAAGTGTCTTCGCTTAAGCTTTTGATAGACCTTGGGACCAACGCGGAACTGGTCCTTGGCAGTTGCAAAGGCCTCTGGTCCGCCTCGGCGGCGGCAGGCCCCGCCTTTAGGGGCAGTGAACTGCTTCTTGGCTCAAAAATGATCTCAAAAGTTGCAGGGATGCTGAGAAAGGGAGAAATAGACCGGACGGGGAGAGTGCTAAGTCCCGACCTTAAAAGGTCGGCTCCGGTTTGTTCTGAAAAAGAGCCGACGCGACTCGACCGAGCTCGTCGAGGTCTTCAGCGTCGGGACATTTCTATAACCCAGGATGATATACGCAACCTGCAGCTGGCCAAAGCCGCTATAAGGGCAGGGATAGAGATCCTGCTGGAAAAGGCAGGCAAAAAAATAGGGGATGTCAGAAAGATCCTGTTGTCAGGGCTTTTTGGCGAAAGGATAGAGATCGCTGATGCCATGGATATCGGGCTTATCCCAAAGGTTGAAAGGACAAAAGTGCGCTCCATCGGGAATTCATCGCTTGGCGGAGCAAAATTGGTGCTGCTAAAGGACGGCTTGCTCGAAAAGGCTTTTTCGGCGGCTTCTTCGGTTAATCATGTGGAGCTTTCTCTGGAAAAGAAATATCAGGACCTTTTTCTGGAGAATATCAATTTTTCCTGAACTCTGCCGGAGTTCAGCCGCGTCTTTCCATTGCTTTTCTGAAGGCTTCCAGCATAACTTCCGAGTGTTCGTTTTCTTCTTTGTGCGAGCGTACTATTAGCTGCGTGTAGCCTCTGTGAGGCTGCAGCCTCATCAGGGTCACTGTAAGAGAGGCCCCGACAAAGGTCTCCGGCTCAGCCTCCGAAGGCCCGATCCATTCCGAGGCCGGGAGAAAACCTTTGAGGAGTTCCCTGTAGAGGACTTCAAAACCCGCAAAAGAACCGTCCCTTTTATAGGATGCCTCTGTTGCCATGACCTGGAAAGGCCAGGCAAGCGCGCCCTGAAATCCGTCAAGGAGCTCATCCTGGGCAAGAGCCGTAGAGAATTTGCCGATGAACCTGCCGGCATCTATCTCGAACACTTTACCTGTAAGTCCCGTATCTATGAAATGGGAAAGAAATGATATCTTGTCGCCGGCGTTGGGTCCGGCGTATCTTGAAGTGTGTGACAGCGGCAGGAACAGGTTGGGAAGGCCCGTCTTAAAGGACAGAACGGCCGTTGTGGGGGAAGAAGGCCTGTTAAAGCCCAGCATGTCAGCTTCCACAAACGCTCCCGACATTTTGGCATCTTCGATCTCTCCAAAGGTATCATCCTTTTCTATAAGGTCAAGCACATAATAGTTGCCGGCCGAGGATCTCCCTATATCTCTTGCCTGGGCTATTACGGACATTCCGCTCTCGAGTTGTTCACCGGTTATCAGGTTCCCTGGTATGTCGCGGGCGGTAATGACCCTGTAACCGTTGCCGAACCTGCTCCTTGTTAGCGGCTCTCCGACCCTGGCGAACATAGGTTCGGAGCCGCTTACCTCGTCTTCCATAAATGCCTTTTGTGCGTCCCCCCTGTAAGAGAGAATGATAAGGTTGTCCTGCGGCCTAAAATAGACGGGAGTGGCCAGAAACTGTCGGATGCCTCTGGCAAGATCGCTTGTAAGGTCGGACCTGAAGAACCTGTTAACATGCATCAGGCATTTCACCCCTTCAACAGCCACAGGGATAGAACGCAGCCCGGGCAAAGGTTCGGCCAAAAGCTCTGCGGTCACCGGCATCCTCCGGTTGGCAGAGGCCTCTATCCTTGCCAGTGAGACGGCGGGCGCGAATTTTGGTCCTGTCAGTTCCATACGCTTATTAATCGAAGATTCCAGGGCAAAATTTCACTTTACGCATGCTATAATCACAGCAAAAGCGATGAAAAAGAAGATAGAAGAACTGCTTAAACAGGCGCTTGGCACAAGCAGCGCGGAAGTTGTGATCCCAAAGGATGGTGCCCATGGCGATTATTCCTCTTCTGTTGCGCTTTCTATGGCTAAACAGGAAGGTAAAAAGCCCAGGGAAATTGCAGAAAGCATCCTTAAGAAACTGGAAAAACTCCCGGGATCGGAAATTCTGAAAAAGGCAGAGATAGCCGGGCCCGGCCACCTCAATTTTTTTATCAAAGATGAACAGCTGGCGGATTTGCTCAGCGAAATAAACGAAGAAAGGCGATCCTACGGCAACTCTAAAGAAGAAAAAGGCAAAAGCGTCCTCTTGGAATTCGTCAGCGCCAACCCTACGGGGCCGCTTCATATCGGGCACGGCAGGTGGGCTGCCATCGGCGACAGCATGGCAAGGATACTTAAGGCCGCAGGGTACAGGGTGCAGACGGAGTTTTATGTGAACAATGTCGGCAGACAGGTTGAGCTCCTGATCCGGTCGGTCCTTTCTCATATCAACGGCACTCCTCTTCCTGCGGACGGGTATGCAGGGGCATATGTCAAGGAGATAGCCGATGCCTGCAGGGACATAAAGCCGGAGGCTCTGAAGGCTGAAGTGCTTGAAATGATCTTAAAGGAACAAAAAGAAACATTGTCTTTGATCAATGTGAACTTTGACAATTGGTTCAGAGAACAGACGCTCCATGAAAGCGGAAGAATCAAAGGAACACTCGAAACTCTTAAGAATAAAGGTCTTGCATACGAAAAAGAAGGTGCCCTTTGGTTCAGGTCCACTGATTTTGGGGACGATAAGGACAGGGTGCTGGTAAGAGAGAGCGGAGAGCCGACTTATTTTGCGGCTGACCTGGCTTATCATGAAGATAAATTCAAAAGAGGCTTTGAGCTCTTGATCAATGTCTGGGGCACGGACCACCACGGTTATGTCAAAAGGCTTGAGTCAAGCCTTGAAGCCCTGGGACACCCCAAAGGCAGCCTTAGGATAATAATCGGCCAGCTGGTCTCTCTTTACAGGGGCAGCGAGCCGGTTAGGATGTCAAAGAGGACAGGGGACATGATTACGCTGCGGGAAGTTATAGAAGAAACAGGAAGCGACGCAACAAGATTTTCTTTGCTGATGACGGGGGCTGATTCACACATGGACTTTGATATTGAACTGGCCAAGAAAAAGTCCATGGATAACCCTGTTTATTATGTCCAGTACGCCCATGCCAGGATCTGCTCGGTTTTTGAAGAGGCAAGAACAGAGCCGGACTTTTCAAGCCTTGATCTGCTGTCCCATGCTTCGGAGCGGGAATTGATCAAGAAACTGGCTGATCTTCCTGATGCGATAGAAAGAGCAGCGGCTTCTTTAGAGCCACACCACATCGCAAGGTATGCAAGGGAACTGGCCGCTCTCTTTCATTCCTATTATCACAAATGCAGGGTGATAACAGACGATCCTGCGCTTACAAAAGCGAGGCTGGCACTGCTTTTTTGCACTCGAATAGTGCTGGCAAATGTGTTAAAATTGTTGGGAAGCAGCGCCCCCGAAAGGATGTAAAGATGAAATACGCTTTCTTCAAAGGCGAGATAGTCCCGTTCCAGGACGCAAAGATATCCGTTATGACCCATGCCTTTAACTACGGCACGGGCGTTTTTGAGGGTATAAGAGGCTATTACAATCCGGAAAAGAAGCAAATGTATATCCTCAAGCTTAAGGAGCATTATGAGAGGTTCTTAAGGTCCTGCAGAGTGCTCAAGATGAAGCCAAGACTTACTGTCGAAGAGCTCTGCCAGGTTACCGTGGAGCTGGCCAAAAAGAACTCGTACCATGAGGATGTATATATCAGGCCGCTGGCCTATAAATCAGATGAACGGATAGGCCTCGGGCTTACCGGGATAGGGGACGACCTGTGCATTTTTCTTTCCCCGTTCGGCGAATATCTTGATATCTCTAAGGGCATCCGGGTCTGCACCTCCACCTGGCGCAGGATAGATGACATTTCTGTGCCAGCCAGGGCCAAAGTGACCGGCTCATATATTAACTCTTCGCTTGCAAAATCAGATGCCATAGAGTCCGGCTTTGCCGAGGCGATAATGCTGTCCCACGACGGCCATGTTGCCGAGGGGAGCGGGGAGAACATCTTTATGGTGCGAAGCGGAAAACTCATCACTCCTCCGGTCACTGACAACATCCTTGAGGGGATCACCAGAGAGGCCATTATGGAGCTGGCAAAGGATAAACTGGGACTGGATACCGTAGAGAGGTCCGTAGACAAGTCCGAACTCTATATGGCCGACGAGCTTTTCTTTACCGGGACGGGGGCGCAAGTTTCCCCCATAATTGAGGTTGACAGGCACATGGTCGGCGACGGGGCAATGGGGCCCATTACTCAAAAACTCCAGAAAGCCTATTTTATCGCCGCAAGAGGCGAGGACCACAAATATCCTCACTGGGTGACCCCGGTTTACTGATGATAAAGGGAACCGGTATCGATATTGTTGAGATCGACCGGATCAAGGCCGCTGTAAAACAGTTCGGTTCAAGGTTCCTCGAAAGGATCTATACTCCCCACGAGATCGCCTATTGCACCAAATTCAACAAGCTGCGCTATCCGGAGCTTTCGGTCCGCTTTGCCGCCAAGGAGGCTTATGCCAAGGCGATAGGCACAGGGATGAGGGGCATCTACTGGAAGGATATAGAAGTTAACAATGACAAAAAGGGGAAGCCATTCCTTAAGATAAGAAAAAAACAGGCAAAAAGGTCTTATCTCACGCTTTCGCACAGCCAAAAATACGCTGTGGCCTCTGTGATCATAGAATGAATCCGTGTTTTGTTGACTTCTTCTTGGGGGCGTAATATCATACAGGAAGCAAGGAGTAGAAAATGGACACAAGGCTGCATTTTAGATGGAAATTGATCCTTATCCCGGTCATCATCCTTTCGGTCCTTTATCTCCTTTTTAAGGTGCCTAGCACTGTGGGGACCTTTGTTGTCGGCCTGCTTATCTACATGATACTCAGCCCAGTGGTCAACAGGCTCTGCCGCATATATGATGTCAGGCCTCTGTGGACGGTGCTTGTGATGCTCCTGTCTTTCTTCTCTATAGGGCTGCTGCTTTCTCTTGCAAATTACCTTATGATGAACGAACTCCCTGACCTTTCAAAACAGCTGCCTGCATTTTCTCAAAGTTTTAATTCTATCCTGGCTCAGGTTGACTCTAAGTTCTCTTTTGTCGACCAGTTCTTTCCGGGCAAAGGCTCAAGCGTATCGCAGAGAATGCTCGGGGGTTTCCTTAACTCCGGGGCGATCGAAGCATTCCTTAACAACTCCACTCAGACCCTCTTCAGGATAATGGCGATGTCATTTTCTTTTGTAATGGCGCTGATAATTTCGGTCTATCTTATACTTGACGAGGGCAGGATACTTGACCTTATAGAAGAAAGGCTCCCTAAAAAATTCCTTACTCTCAATAGGAAGATGTGGCATGATATGGTGTCTTCAATTTCCGGATATTTTATGGGGCTGTTCATACTCGGGCTCATCCTGTTTTTTTCCAGCTGGATAGGCCTGTCGCTTCTAAGGGTACACTATTCGTTCCTTCTTTCTGTGTGGATAGGGATTACAATAATAATCCCGTACCTGGGGCCTTTTATAGGCAGCATTCCGGCATCTGTGATGGCTCTTTCCCAGGGGGTGGCTCCCGGCGTATACACTATTCTATTTTTGACGCTGCTGCAGTTCTTTGTGACCAGCATTCTTTCGCCAAAGATAATAGGTGAGATAATAGGCGTCCATCCGGTACTGGTCATCCTTGCCCTTATAGCGGGAGGCGAGCTCGGAGGCATGGTCGGCATGATAGTGGCGGTCCCTTTGACCAGCGTTGTCCTGATATTTCTGAAGTATTACTGGCCTATGTTTTTGGAGGATTAGACCAGAACGGTCTTTGCGCTGGGAAAGCCGTTAAAGCCCGGCACCGCGGAAGCGGATGAGTAGGCTCCGATATTCTTGACATACACGAGATTGCCGACCTCAAGTTCGGGAAGTTCTTCGCTTACCGAGATCGTGTCAAATGAGTCACAGGTGGGTCCTGCCAGTGTGCTTAGGAATTTTTGCCCCCGTTTGATGGCGTTGAATTGATATTTGCAGTGATCGAACACGGTCCCCGAAAAATCAGCATAGACCCCGTCGTCAAGATAATAATAGTTCTTGTTGTTGCGGAAGGTGCGGCCTACAACACTGGTGACCAGAGTGCCGGACGGCCCTACAAAAAACCTGCCCGGTTCGGCGATCACCCTGATGTTCCTGTCAAAGAGGCGCTTTATCTCCCTTTTTATGACCCCGGCTATCTTTTTGAAGTCGATTTTTTCCCTGTCAAAATGATTGATAGGGAACCCCCCGCCGATATCCAGCATGTTAAGCTTTAATCCGTGCTGCTTTGACTCGCGGAAGATCTGTGAAGTTATCTCGAGCGCCTTGACATAATTGTCCACATTTACGCACTGCGAGCCCACATGAAAAGCCACTCCGGCAGGCTCAAGGCCGAGCTGTTTTGCTTTCTTTAGAAAGAACACGGCCTGGTCGGTGTCTGCGCCGAATTTGAGAGAAAGCTCCACCATGCTGCCGATGTTCTCGACCTTTATCCTTACAAGAACCTTTGCTTTGGGGCAGTTGCGCGCTATCTTGTAGAGTTCCGGCTCGTTGTCAAAGGTCATCAGTCTGACCCCGTGCTTTCTTGCCAGCCGTATGTCCTTTTCCGACTTGATCGTGTTGGCAAAGATGATCTTGTTAGGCTTTGCCCCAAGCGAGAGTACAAGCATCATTTCGTTGGCGGAGGCCGTGTCAAAGCTGCTCCCCAGAGAAACGAAGTGCCTGATTATCTGAGGATCGGGATTGGCCTTTATGGCATAAAAGGGCTCAACGAACGGCAGGCACTTCTTAAAGGAAGCGTACTGCCTGTTAAGGGCCTCTTTGCTGATCAGCATCAGCGGGGTTGAGTGCTTTTTTGCCTGCGACCTGATCAGCTTTTCCAGTTTGTTCTTTTTCATTGCACCAAAAAATTATGGAACTGCCACGGGTCTTTTTCGTCGGTTATATTGCTGTTGTAGCCTTTGTAAAAATCAACCTTTGTTTTTAAAGGCGTCCAGTCAACAGCAGTGGATACGAAAGGCCCAAGATATTCTTTTGCAACAGCAAGGACCTGGTCGTGCGGCAGCTGGTCCGGCACACAGACTCCTTTTTTGGGGTTCCTTATCATCCACATCACAGCCGCTATTACCGAGCAGGCCACCTGCAGGGTAGTGGCATTCTGATGAGGAGCAAGTTCCCTTGATTCTTCTATGTCCAAAAGGCTTCCGACCCACCAGGATTTGAAATCGTGTCCCATCATGAGAACACCGAGCTCGTCCCTGCCGCTGATTATCTCGTCCGTCATAATCCTCTGGTCCTTCTGCAGGTCAAAATTCCTCATCTCGAGTTCGTGCAGGGAATTTATGGCAGCCTCCGACGGACAATAGGCATAATGTACGGTCGGGCGGTAAACTGGCTTTTTGCCCTCCCACACTGTCAGATGGTCCGAAATGGTAAAGGCCTCTCCGTGGCGCACGATCATTCCCGTTATCTCGCCGCAGGGTACCCAGCTTCTGACCCAGGTCTTTATGCCCATCTGCGAAATGCAGATCTGGTTGCCCGGTCCTCCCTGGTGGAACATGGCGCCTTTGGGAAGCCTTTTTTCGTGCGTCCCCCAGCCTAGTTCCGCGGGAGCTATCCCTTCTTCGCGGAATCCCTCGATGCTCCAGGTGTTGACGAATTCGTTAAGCTCCTTGGGCCTGTCCGAGATCTGAGTGTCCCTTTCGCTGATATGGATCACTTTTATCCCCAAAAGTCTTGAGAGGGCAGGGTAGTCTTTTTTTCTAAGAGCCGACTTTATCTCGGGGATCCTTTTGCCTTTCTTTTTTGTTTTGATGAGTTTTTCCGCAATATCAATGAGCCCCACCTTAACAAAGTGGGAAACAAGCCCGGGATTGGCGCCGTGTTCAATTACGGCAGTGGCTCCTTTTTTGTTCCTCCAGCCGTCCACCATTTTCCTGATGGCCATATGCCTAACATAAAGGGTCCTCTCGGTCGGAAGTTTATCTTTTGCTCCCGCATAAGGATCCCAAAGTTCTACGGAGGTGTTTATGTACAGGACATCATGGTCGTGGCACCACTCAAGTATCTCAGTGCATTCTATATTCCAGGCCAGGTCTATTATCATGTCGCCGCTACCCACATAGCCTGCGAGTTTTGTCTTAAGGTTCTTGGGAGTTATTCTGTCGAGTTTGAACTTGACGCCCTGTTCCAGCGCTTCTTCTATGTAGTCCCTGCGGGGCTCAAAATCCATCACGGTGATCTTTTCTGCCGGCATGTCGATGTGCTTTAGGATAAGCGGCACTGTGCACCTTGACACATATCCGCAGCCGATAACGAGTACTTTCCCTTTGAATTTTATTCTTTTGCTCATGATATCAATAGGCCCTCCTTGTGCTTTCTATCAACAAATATATCACAAATGGGAACAGGGGGCAGTTGAGGGGATCAGTCTCTTATGTTGATCTGCTTTATAGTGACGGGGGAAAGCGGCCTGTCGTTCTTTGTCTGCGTCTGCGAGATCTTTACTGCAACATCATAGCCTTTTGTCACCTTGCCGAAGATGGTGTGCCTTCCGTTAAGCCACTGGCAGGGAGCAACGGTTATAAAGAACTGGGAACCGTTGGAGTTTGGTCCCGAGTTTGCCATGGCAAGGATGCCGGGGGAAGAAAAATCAAGAGAATCATCGATCTCATCCTCGAACTTGTATCCTGGGCCTCCAGTGCCGTTGCCAAGCGGATCTCCGGTCTGGACCATAAAGTCCGGTATTATCCGGTGAAAGATCACTCCGCTGTAGAGAGGTCCGTTGCCTGCTTCGTTAGTCTTTGGGTCTATCCACTTGCCTGTGCCGTTTGCAAGTCCGACAAAATTCTTTACGGTCAGGGGCGCCTTGTCAGGATATAGCTGACAGGTTATATTCCCCAGACTGGTCTCGATGACCGCGTAGATATTCTTTGGTTTTGCCATCACATTTGAGTATAAGCCAAAACACATGACGAACGCAACTACTGCTGCCGCCAAACAACTTATTTTATTCATAGGAAATATTATAGTAGACAAAAGGGGGGAAGTCAAAATAGAGAAATTCGGACAAGAATATAGCGATAGATGATTGACAGGAGCTTTGTATGATAATTATTCCGCAAATGAGAAAGATCCCGGCAGGAAGGTTCATGATGGGTAGTGCTTTGCTGGGACAAGCCGAGAGAATGGTCGAAGTTCGTCAGTTCATGATAGGCACTTACCCGATCACCAATTTAGAGTATCGCAGTTATTTGCTAAATTTGGACATGCCAGTACCTGACATATTGCAGGATCCTGAATTTTTTGGACATCCTGTGGTAAATATTCTGTTTTCTGAAGCAGAACAATATTGCCAATATCTGGGGGAAAGGCTTGGAAAGGTCATAAGGCTACCAAGTGCCTGTGAATGGGAATATGCCGCCAGAGGGCCGAGATCCCTTAGCTACCCCTGGGGCAATGAACTGGATATCTCAAAGGCTGTTATCAGAACTTCCGGAACCCGTGATGTCCACAGCTATCTATATGATGTAAGCCCGTTTGGGGTCCGTCATATGGCAGGAAATGTGTCCGAATGGACCTCCGGCATTCGAATTTCAACAGAAAATCCCGAAGAACCTTACAGGGTATTAAAAGGCGGTTCATGGATGGATGTGAACACTTTTTGTTTATTGAGCGCTTACCTGAATTTTGACCGGCCGCGCAGCAAGAGTCCAAAGGTGGGATTCCGTATATTGCAGGAACTTTAAACAAAGGCCCCGACATCTCTGCCGGGGCCCCCTTACTTCTTACTACTTGCTTCTTGCCGCTTAACTTATCCCATCTCCCCCAATCTGCTCATCCACGCGGCTCCGAGGCCCATGGTGCAGATAACGGCGGTAACGAGCTGTCCGAGAACGGGAATGAGGTTGACAAGTGCCATAAGGACCACGCCCCAGATAACTTCTGTGACTATCGGCTGATTATATCTCTTGAAAGCTGCAAGCAGCCTTTTTCCTATAAGCTGTGTTACCGAGATATAGCCAAGGACCACTGCAAGGCCGTAAAGCAGCCATAGGACTGCGATGACAGGGATCCCGATTATCGAGACCAGCATCAGAAGGGTTATCGGGAGCAGAAGGACCCACCAGGCAAGTCCCCAACCCAATGTCTGCCAGGCATGGCGCTCTATTGCCACCGAGGTCCAACCGATCCTCTTTGGGAAAAGAATGCAGACGATAACTCCAAGGGCCAGGACCCCAAGAAAGGCCAGCAGGCTTGCCAGGGCTGTTGCAAAAAACATTAACTGCGGGGCCACCTGGCTTCCCGTATCGACTATGATCCCGAGATTATGCGGCATATTTACCTCCGTTGTGCTTCCGGCCACTTTTGAGCCGGGCTCTCTTTTTACGACCCCGCCTATAGATACGGCATTGCCGTGTACGCGGGCCGACGGTTTGAGTATTACCGAACCTCCGACGGCGACAACATCGTTTATAACTTCGCCTGCAATGGTGGCGGAGCCTCCAACTGCAGTGACGCTGTCGGCCAGAACTCCTTTTGCCAGGACCGCATTACTGCCTATTTTGACGATCTGAGGAGCGTTCAGGACATCGCTTCCCGCGGCTGATGCCGGCACGGGAATGATCAGCGCAAGGAACAGTGCGAACAGACACCGTTTAATACCCCCTCTTGGATCCACTTTATCCTCCTTTCCAAGTTATTATTGGCACTATTTTACAATAGGGCGCCGGGGTTTGCAAGTAAGCGGCTGCTGTGGTAAAATTTATGAAATTTTCAGGAAGGAGCTTTATTCATTATGAAGCAGTATTCTCCTGACAAGATCAAGAACACGGCTCTAATAGGCCACGCGGGATCGGGAAAAACCTCCATATCGGAGGCTTTTTTGTATGATGCAAAAGCCACTACCAGGCTTGGAAAAACTGAGGACGGGAGCACCGTTTCGGATTTTGATCCCGAGGAGATCAAGAGAAAGATAAGCATAAGGGCTACTGTGCTGCCCTTTGAATACAAAGAACACAAGATCAATCTGATAGATACGCCGGGGTATTCGGATTTTATTGGGGAAGCTGTCTCGTCGCTCTGGGCTGCCGATTCCGCGGTGTTCGTTGCCTGCGGCGTCAACGGGCTCGGCGTGGGGGCCTCCTCGCTCTGGCAATTGGCTGACAGGTACAATCTGCCCAGGATCATTGTGGTCAACAAACTGGACAAGGAAAGGTCTGATTTTTTCAGGGTCCTTGACACGCTTAGGGAAACATTCGGCAAGGATGTTGTTCCGGCGCAGATACCCATAGGCAGTGAAGCCGGATTTTTAGGCGTGGTAAATCTTTTGACCAAAAAGGCCTATAAGTTTGAGAACGGTGCCGCTATTGAGACGCCTGTTCCGGATGATATGAAGGATGCCGTTGAAAAATACAGGGAGATGCTGATAGAAGAGGTTGTTGAAATAGATGAAGAACTCCTGCAGGAGTTCATGGACAACAAGCCTATCTCAGACGAAGAAATAGTGAAAGCCTTTCAAAAATCCGTGGACCACAAGCAGGTCTATCCGGTGCTGTGCGCAAGCGCCGCAAAGAACATAGGGATAACGCTGCTTCTGGACGACATAATAAGGTGGCTTCCGGGAGCGGATGAAAGGCAGTTTGAGACGCTGACAGGAGAAAAAGTTCAGTGTTCACCTTCGGGAGCGTTCTCGGCCTATGTCTTTTCAACAGTGATCGAACCGCACATAGGGGAACTTTCTTTTGCCAGGATCTGCACGGGAACAGTGGCTCATTCCTCTGCCGTCTTTAATGCTTCAAAGAACACCTCGGACAGGGTAGGGCAGATACTCTCGATGAGGGGAAAGAACAGGGAAGAGCTGTCTTTAGGAAGCGCCGGAGATATTGTTGCTCTGCCAAAAATGAAAAGTGCAGCTACCGGCAATACTCTGTGCACACAGGCAAAAGCAGTGGTTTATAAGCCTGCCTTGTATCCTGAACCTCTGATGTCGATCTCGGTCAAGCCAAAGTCCAAGGCAGACCAGGAAAAGATGGGGACAGGGCTTAACACCCTAACCCACGAGGACCCCACCTTTAAGGTTTCGCACAATCTGGAGACCAAGGAGACCATAATTTCGGGCATGGGAGATGTCCATCTGGAGGTGATGCTCGAAAAGCAGAAAAGAAGGTACGGGATAGAGATAGAAGCAGGGGCTCCCAGGATACCGTACAGGGAAACGATAAAGGGAAAGACCAAAGCGCAGGGCAAATACAAAAAGCAGTCCGGAGGAAGAGGGCAGTACGGGGATTGCTGGCTTGAGATCGAGCCTCTGCCAAGGGGTTCGGGCTTCCAGTTCGCTGAAAAGATAGTAGGGGGTGCCATCCCAAGGAACTATATCCCGGCCATAGAAAAAGGCATAAAGGAGACCATGTTATCAGGGGTAGTGGCAGGCTATCCGGTGATGGATGTAAAGGTAACCGTATACGACGGCTCCTACCATGAAGTGGATTCTTCGGACCTGGCGTTCAAGATAGCAGGCTCAATGGGCTTCAAGAAAGGTTTTGCGGAGGCAAGGCCAACGATACTTGAGCCGATAATGAACATAGAGATCGTTGTCCCCGACGACTGCGTGGGCGATATTGTTTCTGATGTCAACAAAAGAAGGGGCAAGATACTGGGGATGGACCCGGGCCCGAGCAAACACCAGATAGTAAAGGCGCTTACTCCTTTTTCCGAAATAGCAAAATACGCCTCCGATCTGCGCTCTATCACAAGAGGCAGAGGATATTTTTCCTCAAAGTTCTCCCACTATGAGGAAGTCCCGGCAAAAACGCAGGCGGACCTTATATCAAAATATGCCGCATTAAAAGCGGCAGGGGAGCTTTCTGAAAGAAGCTGAACAGCACCATTAATCGAATAGGTTTTCTTGAAATTATCCGCAAGATCCCTCGATAGATATGCATGACAACAATAAAGGGGATCGACCTGACTGCGCGTCTGAGGCAAATAGAGCGGATGGGTGTATTTACGCCAAGGGAGACGGCCGGCGGAGCGCGCCACATAGACAGGATCCTTACAAGCGGCACGGAGCGTTTTGACAGCCTTGCGTCCCTGCCAAAAATAACGGTTTATAACCTGTCGTGCCTGTTGGGACTGGAGACGGATATTCTAAGAGCTGGAATAGATCCCGATTCATTTTCCTACGAACTGGAGAACAGGCCGATGTACTCCGGAGAGATCCATGAAAGGTTCTTTCGCGGGTATCCTGTAAATAACGGGGCAAGTTGGTCAAGATCGGGAGCAATGGACCTAAAACAGTGTTTGACTCGGACTGGATTTGCTCCGATTGTTTCGGGGGCTGATGTGCTGGCGCTTTGCGGAGGCTACGGATTTGGCCTGCTAAAAGTAGATCCGTTCTTTTCATCGTCAAACATGGTATTGCTTGACGCAAATGCGGACAACATTAGCAGGGCTATTGATATCTTTGACAAGGGTTCTTGCGGCATAATTGCGGAGGAGGAACCGGGATTGCGCTGCAGTACAGAGATAACGGCTGCAGGGATAATCTCTCCATTGCCGCTGTCCGCCGATCAAAGTCTGAATATGATCAGCACGGACTTTCAGGGATATTTTGACGCGGTTAAAGCTTTCAGGGAAAGGACATCGGCTCCTAACACATACAGGCTGTGCCTCTCAGATGCCCGGGCCGGCTTTCACGGGGTCCCTTTTGAGGACGAAACATTCAATGTGATTCTGATGCTTGGCGACTCGGAATTCGCGATGTCCTTGGATGACATGAGCCGCCTGATGTTTGAAGCCGTAAGAGTGTTGAACAGGGAACGGGGAGTTTTTATAATTGAATCAAATCATGTGAGCAGATATGCAAATGCCCTGCAGAATATCAGCGATCGGTTCCCGGCCTTTAGGTTGGGGCTCGTTCCCCTGGCAGGCAATGTGGATACCAATATGACCGTCGCTGTTGTAGGCATGGACCATTTTAATAACAATATGCGTTAAGAGTGCTGTATTTGTCAAAAATCTCGCCTGTGTTATAATCCCTTCATGAAAACCCGCCTTAGCGTTCCGGTCTATTTTGAGCGCAGAGTTAAAGATCCTGACTTTGTCCTTCTCCTCGTTCACGGAATGGGGGCGCATTCCGGAAGATGGGATTTTGCCGCGGACTATTTTCTTAAGCACAACATTTCATCTTATTCCATCGAACTTCAGGGCTATGGGCAGACAGAAGGGACAAAGGGACATATAGACAGTTTTAAGGAATACTATAAGGACCTTTTAGCCCTTTGTCAGATCATTAAGAACGAGAATCCAGGCAAAAAGGTGTGCATACTTGCCGAAAGCATGGGGGCCCTGATCTCATTCATCTTTGCATCGCGGCATCAGGGCCTTTTTAGCGGCCTTATCTGTATCTCTCCTGCCTTTGGCAACGGCATGACAATTTCCTTGTCCGATTACTTAAGGATGATCATGTCCTTGTTCTATAACAAGAAAAAGCGTTTTGTGATGCCTTTTACCTCGAAGATGTGCACGCGCGATGAGGCTTATCAAAAGGCCATGGACAATGATCCAAGGGAACACCGGTTCGCTACTTCCGGCACGCTCTGGGAGATAGTTAAAGCTCAGCTCATGGCGCCTTTTGCCGCAAGAAGGCTCAAGCTCCCGGTGCTGTTTTTGGCTGCGGGGGACATTAGGGATAAACTGGTGAGCGTTGCCGCAGAAAAGAAGATATTTGGCCTGTTAAAGAAGAACGATCCTGCCAACAAATTCATCCAGTATCCCGAGATGCTGCACGCGCTTTCTATAGATGAAGGAAGGGAAAAGGTCTTTGGTGATATATTGGGGTGGGCGAGGGTTTTATGAAATACATCTTATCAATAGATCAGGGGACCACCGGCAGCCGTGCGGTTGTCTATGACAAAAAAGGAAAGAGCGTGGCCTGGTCATACCACGAATTCCCGCAGTATTTTCCAAAGCCCGGCTGGGTCGAACATGATCCCGAAGAGATATGGGAAAGCGTTAACAAGTCCATTCAGGCTGTTTTGAAAAAGGTCGACCCGTCCTCGATCAAGGCTATAGGCATCACCAATCAAAGAGAGACCACCGTTGTCTGGGATAAGAAAACAGGAAAACCGGTCTATAACGCGATAGTGTGGCAGTGCAGGAGAACGGCGGGCAGAGCTGAAGAGCTGAAGGCTGAAGGCATAAGTAGGAAGGTCAAAGACAAAACCGGGCTTCCTATTGATGCATATTTTTCGGCGACGAAGATAGAGTGGATCCTAAACAGGGTCAAAGGTGTAGGGTATAGGGTGCAGAGTGAAAATCTTTTATTTGGCACAACAGACTCATGGATATTGTGGAAGCTGACGGGGGGAAAGGTCCACGCGACGGATTATACGAACGCGTCGCGGACGATGCTGTTTAATATTACTACATTAAAGTGGGATGAAGAGCTGTTGAAATTATTCAAGGTCCCCAAAAGCATGCTTCCTGAAGTCAAGCCCTCTTCCGGTCTATTCGGAAATACAGTAAAGATCGGAAGGCTTCCTGCGGGTGTGCCGATATCCGGGATCGCGGGTGACCAGCAGGCGGCATTGTTCGGACAGACCTGTTTTGAGCCCGGTTCGGTAAAGAACACATACGGGACTGGGGCTTTTCTTCTGTTGAACACGGGAAAGAAACGGGTAAACTCAAAACACGGCCTCATAACAACGCTTGGCTGTGATGCAAAAGGAAGACCGTGCTATGTTCTTGAGGGCTCGATTTTTATAGCTGGCGCCGCTATCCAGTGGCTTCGCGACGGACTGCGGATCATTAATAGATCTTCAGAATCAGAAAAAATGGCTCATTCTCTTAAAGACAATGAAGGCGTGTATTTTGTTCCTGCGCTGACGGGACTTGGCGCGCCGTATTGGAGGCCGGATGCAAGAGGGCTTATAACCGGGATAACAAGAGGAACAAAAAGGGAACATCTGGTCAGGGCCGCTCTTGAAGCCATGTGCTACAGCACAAAAGATGTTATAGCCGCAATGCAAAAGGATTCGCTCCTCAAAATAAAAGAATTGAAGATAGACGGTGGAGCGGCTGCAAACGACTTCCTTTGCCAATTCCAGGCTGATATCCTCGGCTGCCGGGTCGTAAGGCCAAAAGTTATCGAGACCACTTCGCTGGGAGCCGCGTATCTGGCGGGCCTGTCGGTTGGATATTGGAAAAACACGGATGAGATCAAAAAATGCTGGATAAAGGGAAAGGTCTTTAACCAGGCTAAGAATAGATCTAATGCTAAGATGCTTTATGGCGGCTGGATTAACGCTGTGAGCAGAACAATAAATGAGTGACCTTGATGTTGTCATCATCGGAGCAGGCGTTGTCGGAACCTCTATCGCCCGCGAACTGTCAAGATATAAACTCAGTATCGCTGTGCTCGAAAAGGAGATTGAGCCTGCTTTCGGCGTTTCAAAATCAAACAGCGGTATAATCCACCCCGGAACCCAGAACCCTTCAAACTTACTCAAGGGAAAGCTCTGTGTCTTGGGCAACAAATTGACAAGAAAACTCTCTAAGGAACTGGACCTGGATTTTAAGGAAGTAGGGGAGTTGATCGTAATATTTGATGAGGCGGATGCCCCTAAACTTTTAGAGATCAAAGAGGAAGCGGAAAAACTGGGCGTTCCGGGACTAAGGATAGTGGATCGGCAGTGGCTTGATAAGAACGAGCCCAATCTTTCTTCAAATGTACTTGCGGCTCTGTATGCGCCTACCGCGGGCATCATCAGTCCTTACCGGCTGGTTTATGCTCTGGCGGAAAACGCGGCTGCAAACGGGGTGGAGGTGTTCGCAGATGCCAAGGTTGTGCGCATTGATTATAGGGGCACGCGGCCGCGTGCCCGTACGCCAGATCAATATAAATTCATCATATCCACCCCGTTTGCCGAATACAGGTCGCGATATGTCATAAATTGTGCCGGTTTGTTTGCGGACAAGATATCCCGCATGGTCGGGATAGATGATTTTACGATCAAGCCGAGAAAGGGACAGGAATTTCTTCTGGATAAGAAAAAGGAGCATATGGCAAATCATCTCCTTTTTCCCCTGCCGGGCAGGCATTCAAAAGGCGTTCTCATCATCAAGACCTCTGACGGCAATCCTATGATAGGCCCCACGGCAGAAGAGGTTGAGGATAAAGAAGATCTTTCAACTTCTTCCAAAGGCCTTGAGACCGTTCTGGAAAATGTGAAAAAAATGATGCCCTCTATTGAGGAGAACGATATCATTGCATATTTTGCGGGGCTTCGTCCCGTTGCGGGAGAGGATTTTATTATCAGGCATGAGGATAAAGTGCCCGGCTTTATTAATGTGGCAGGGATACAATCTCCCGGCCTTACTGCGGCTCCCGCAATAGCTCTGACGGTAAAAGAATTGCTCAAAAAGAACGGATTGCGATTAAAGAAAAAGCTCTTCTTTAAAAAACATCGCAGGCCGGTCCCGCGTTCGGACGGAGACATTGTCTGCAGGTGCGAGACGGTTTCTGCCGGCCAAATAAAGGATGCGATAAAACGGGGCGCAAGAACGCTTGATGGGATAAAGTTCAGGACGCGGTGTCAGGCAGGAAGATGCCACGGAGGATTTTGCACAGCAAGAGCGATGCGGATATTGTCCGAAGAAACGGGGATCCCTTTGCAGCAGATAACTAAAAGAGGCAAAGGGTCAGAGGTCATAAAAGATGAGAGAGCGTGACCTTGTAATAGTGGGCGGAGGGCCGGCGGGAATGGCCGCTGCCCTGTCCGCATATGAAAACGGGATCAAAGATATCCTGATACTTGAGCGCGACCAGTATCTGGGAGGGATCTTGAACCAATGTATTCACACAGGATTTGGACTGGAATATTTTAAGGAAGTTCTTACGGGGCCGGAATACGCGGACAGATTCATTAACAAAGTCAAAGCGGTCGCGGATATCGAGGTCAGTCTTAAGACATTTGTTGTGGGTTTGAAAGTTTGTGACCCGAACATGAATGTTCGGCTCCAACGGTCTGAACGGGAGCCGACGCTTCAGCGTCGGGATCTAGTTATTTCCTATATTAAACCGGGAAAGAGGGAAAAGATCAGGGCTAAGGCTATTATAATGTCTACCGGGTGCAGGGAGAGAACAAGAGAGATGATCCATATCCCCGGCACGCGCCCCGCGGGCATCTTTAACGCGGGCCTTGCTCAAAAGATGATAAATGTAGAGGGCTGGCTGCCCGGGAAGCAGGTCATCATAATCGGCTCAGGGGATATCGGGCTGATAATGGCCCGTAGGTTAACCCTGGAAGGGGCGCAGGTAAAGGCTGTTATAGAGGTGGAGAATAGATCCAGAGGCCTTGCAAGAAATATCGCTCAGTGTGTGGAAGACTTTGACATACCTATCTATTACCGCCATAAGGTCGCAAAGATATACGGCAAGGACAGGGTGGAAGGTGTTGATATTATTAAGGTGGGTGATGATTTGCGAGAGGTTCCAAACAGCGGCTTTACGATAGATTGTGATACCATTCTCGTTTCGGTAGGATTAATTCCCGAGAATGAATTAATAGAAATGGCTGGCGTTGAAATAGACAAGAAAACTAATTCCCCGGTCTCAAAACAACTTAACCAGACCTCTGTTCCCGGAATATTTGTTTGCGGCAATTCGTATAAGGTCTATGACATAGTGGATTCCGTCACAAAAGACAGCTATGAATGCGGCAGAACGGCGGCGGAGTATCTGAGCAGGGGCAAGGGGCAAGGGTATAGGGTTCAGGGGGCTAAGAGATGATAAAAACATTGACATGCATAGAATGCCCAAAGGGCTGCAGACTTTCTGTTGAAGTGGAGAATGGTAAAGCTGTAAAAGTGACAGGCAATCAATGTGCAAAAGGCGGCAAATACGGGAAAAGCGAGGTCGAAAACCCCGAGAGGATACTGACCTCTGTAGTTTCGGCGGAAGGCCTTCAGCTAAGAATGGTGCCTGTCAGGACCAATAAACCTATTCCAAAGTCCAAACTTTTCGAGGCAATGGAGAGGATAAAGAAAATGAAGCTAATAAAGCCGATAAAAGCCGGAGAGGTCTTAGAAAAGGATTTTGTGATCTCAGGAGTTGATCTGGTTGCGACTAGAACCCCAGGACCATTCTGAAAAAGGTCGCCATTACTTCGGCATCCCGGTGGACCGATGCTTTGTCGGCAGCCTCAAAGTTAACGGTCAGAGGCGATGGATTACCTGCCCTGTGCCTTTCAGTAATAATAAGTTTAACCACAGAAAGAAGCTCTAAAGCTTCGGGAGAATCAAGCGCGCTGCTCAACGGCCTGTGGCAATCGATCCAGACGCCTTCATCTTCTTTTACTGGCAGTGCGATGTGGAGTTCCCTGAAACGCTCTATTCCGATCAGATCTATCAGATCCTCAGCGTATTTAACGGAACCTCCTCTTGCAGCTACATTGTTGGCCGTTACCATTGCGTGCCCTATGTCAAACAAAAAGGAACACCCCGATCTTTTGAGGATCGAAGCGATAAAAGAAGGTTGTGTTACATGTTCGTATGAGCAGGCTCCCGATCCGGCTGGAGTTTTATAATCCATATTTTCCAGTAATATAGGAAAACCCGCTGAAGTGGGCAGATTGCTATTGAGAGCCTCCAGCGCGTCAATGAATCTCAAGAAAACCTCATTTTGGTCAAGAATAGCGCATTCAGGGTAAGAAATGCCAAGATCGTAGTCAAGCCTTGTTGTTTCGCAGGCATCGCACAGATGAAATGAAATTGCTGCAAGGTCCCGTCCTTCCAAAAACCTGTAAAGACGGCTTTGCGGCTTGCCAAGATAATCCGCAGTTAGCGGGCAGCAAAGATTTGGCATGAACCTGGTGCCTTCATTATCAAAGAGGAACACGGCATGCACGCTGGTTTGGTCATCCGGCAGAAAATGAGGTCCGGGTTCGGGATCTTCTGCAAGGTTCCAGTTGACTATCTCCCTGTGGACTATCCTTGGGTCATCCCCGAAAAGTCGGGAAAACTTTTGTGCTGCTGTCCTTGCTCCCCGGTTCTCGGGAAGGTTAAGGTCCATCCTGAGGTCCCTGGTAAAACTGAACCTGATGTTGGCTGAGGCCAGCGCTTCTAAAAACCCTGTTTTGAGCGGCTTTGTCGTGTATGATCGTGCAATTCTCAAGCTTTCCCCTTTATCTGTTCAACGATGCAAATACAAACATCTATCGGAGACATTTTAAGAAGATTTCATATCTGTTATAATAATAATGAAATGCCAATATACGAATACAAATGCAGAAAATGCGACAAGATATTTGAGGAGTTCCAGGGTATCCATGAAAAGCCGCTTAAATACTGTCCCGTTTGCAAGGGAAGGCTTCAGAAGCTTTTTTCTACGGTAGGGATCTCATTTAAGGGATCTGGGTTCTATGTGACAGACAGCAGAAAGAGCGCGGCCTCCTCTAAAAGCGTTCCTTCCGGTAAAAGTAATATACCCTCAAAACCTGCTTCTCTAGCGGTAAAGCCGTCTGTCAAGGAATAATACCCGGAAAGAGCCTGTCCAGGAAAGCTGTTATATTAGGCAACTGCAAAATTATTACAATAACAAGACCTGCAAGTCCTGTTACGGCGTTCACATATTTGCCGTTAATTTCAAAAGCCGACCTTGCTATTGACAGAAGGGCTCTCGGGCACCCTCTGCAGAAAAAATATCTATCGGAGGGGTATGTGCAGATAACCTCGTCAAAGTAAAGGCATTTTCTGCCTCCGCTCTTGGGAGGCTCCACCGTCCTGGCCTGCGCCGACTTTCCCTCAAGATGGACCTCTAATATATCTTCGCCCATGGCCTCCACCTCTTTGCCGTATATCGCTTCAAACACTGCCGAATTTCACTTTTTTGCATTGTCTATTGACAAGTCCTCTGATATGTAGTAAATTATTATCTGTATGGTGAAAAACAGCACCTGACAATTCAGGATCTCACGGGCAGACCGATGACAGCAATACGCGCCGTGAGGCGCTTTTTCTTCGCCAAAAAGTCCTGAAGCCGAGAACGGAGTTCAACGTTTCAGATGGCTTTGAACCTTGAAAACTAAATAAGGTGATCCGCGCAATTTTTGTGTGTGATAGATACAGATTATTTACAACTGCCTGCCCGCAACGCCTACGCGTAGCGGTGGCAGGCGGGCGTTAATATGTGGTTGTGGGACAAGATATTAAGGGCACATGGAGGATACCTAGGCTACTTGAGGCGAAGAAGGACGCGTGTGGCGGCGATACGCTCCGGGGAGCTGTCAAACAAGCTTTGATCCGGAGGTCTCCGAATGGGACAACCTGCTCCGTTTAATAACGGAGCGTCACAATCGCGAACCGGACGAACTGAAACATCTTAGTAATCCGAGGAAAATAAATCAACCGAGATTTCCAGAGTAGCGGCGAGCGAAATGGAAACAGCCTAAACCTTGTAAGATCATAGCCTGCAGGCGTTTTTTACGAGGTGTCGCGGGGCCCCCTTTTTCCGGCTGCAAACGGGAAGAAAAGTTACAAATCCTTATCCTAGCAGAAGTCTTTGGGAAGAGACGCCATAGAATGTGATAGCCATGTAAGCGAAAAGGTAAGGACTTTTTGGGGAGTTCCCAAGTACCACGGGACACGAGAAATCCTGTGGGAATCCGGGTGGACCATCATCCAAGGCTAAATACTACAAGTAGACCGATAGCGAACTAGTACCGTGAGGGAAAGGTGAAAAGAACCCCTGGTGGGGAGTGAAATAGAACATGAAACCGTGTGCCTACAAGCAGTCAGAGGGCCGACTTGTCGGCCTGATGGC
Source organism: Candidatus Margulisiibacteriota bacterium (assembly GCA_041650635.1). Classification (NCBI taxonomy): domain Bacteria; kingdom Bacillati; phylum Candidatus Margulisiibacteriota; species Candidatus Margulisiibacteriota bacterium. The sequence continues at coordinate 52,287 of JBAZKV010000010.1, forward strand.
GTGCCTATTGAAGAATGAGCCGGCGACTTACTGTCAGCAGCAAGGTTAGGCCTTCAAAGCCGAGCCGCAGCGAAAGCGAGTCCTAAGTGTTTGGGCGCATAGTTGCTGGTAGTAGACCCGAAACTGGAGCGATCTATCCTTGGGCAGAGTGAACCCCGATGAAAATCGGGGGGAGGCTCGAACACGTTGACGTTGAAAAGTCATGTGATGACCTGAGGATAGAAGTGAAAAGCTAATCGAGCCCAGAGATAGCTGGTTCTCCCCGAAATGGTTTTAGGGCCAGCCTCGAGGTTATCTTTGCGGAGGTAGAGTACAGTTTGGACTAGGAGACCGGAAGGTTTACCAAATCCTGGCTAACTCCGAATGCCGCAGAGTTTTACTCGGGAGTGAGTCTGCGAGGGATAAGCTTCGTGGGCAAAAGGGAAACATCCCAGACCGTCAGCTAAGGTCCCAAAATATAAGCTAAGTGGATAAGGAAGTGGAGTTCCTTAAACAGCCAGGAGGTTGGCTTAGAAGCAGCCACCCTTTAAAGAGTGCGTAACAGCTCACTGGTCGAGGAATTCCGCGCCGAAAATACACGGGGCTAAAGCTTATTACCGAAGCTACGGACTATACCTTGATTTATCAGGGTAAATTGGTAGGGGAGCGTTCTATTGTAGGATGAAGTCTTTGCGTAAGCAAGGGTGGACGAAATAGAAGTGAGAATGTCGGCATAAGTAGCGAAAAGACAAGTGAGAATCTTGTCCGCCGAAAATCTGCGGTTTCCTGGGGAAGGCTCGTCCGCCCAGGGTAAGTCGATACCTAAGCCCATCCCCGACGGTTGTCGGGGGCAAGCGATGGATAACAGGTTAATATTCCTGTACCGCCTTATGCAGTTAACTTTCATGGGGACGCGGAAGGATAGACCGGCAGCTTATTGGATTGTTGTTTGTCCCGCAAGGGGCATCGATCCTTTGACTTGTCAAAGGGGAAGCGGTCGAATCGTTCTGACGAGAAAAGCCATGTCTGTTTGCATAGGGTGATCGTACCATAAACCGACACAGGTGGATTGGCTTATAAGCCAAGGCGCGCGAGATAACCCTCTCTAAGGAACTAGGCAAAATGGCCTCGTAACTTCGGAAGAAGAGGCGCCCCGACTTAGGTCGGGGTCTAAGACATCAGGCTTCTGCAACTGTTTAACAAAAACACAGGTCTCTGCAAACCGGTAACGGGATGTATAGGGGCTGACACCTGCCCAGTGCCGGAAGGTTAAGAGGAGAGCTGCGATCATATCAAGGTTTGAATCGAAGCCCCGGTGAACGGCGGCCGTAACTATAACGGTCCTAAGGTAGCGAAATTCCTTGTCGGGTAAGTTCCGACCCGCACGAAAGGTGTAATGATAGAAGCGCTGTCTCGGAGAGGGACTCGGCGAAATTGAGATGACTGTGAAGACGCGGTTTACCTGCGCCAGGACAGAAAGACCCCGTGGAGCTTTACTGTATCCTAGCTTTGAGTTTCGATGTGATCCGTGCAGCATAAGTGGGAGACTTTGATCCCGGGCCGTCAGGTTCGGGGGAGTCGTCAGTGAGATACCACTCTGGTCTCGTTGGAATTCTAACCCGGAATGTTGAATTCTGGGAACAGAGTTAGGTGGGCAGTTTGACTGGGGCGGTCGCCTCCTAAAAGATAACGGAGGCGTTCAAAGGTTCCCTCAGCTTGGTTGTTATCAAGCGTAGAGTGCAAAAGCATAAGGGAGCTTAACTGCGAGACGTACATGTCGAGCAGATACGAAAGTAGGATTTAGTGATCCGGTGGTTCTGAATGGAAGGGCCATCGCTCAACGGATAAAAGTTACCCCGGGGATAACAGGCTGATCTCCTCCAAGAGTTCACATCGACGAGGAGGTTTGGCACCTCGATGTCGGCTCGTCGCATCCTGGGGCTGTAGAAGGTCCCAAGGGTTGGGCTGTTCGCCCATTAAAGCGGTACGTGAGCTGGGTTCAGACCGTCGTGAGACAGGTCGGTCCATATCCGGCGCAGGCGGAGGAAATTTGAGAGGAGTCGTTCCTAGTACGAGAGGACCGGAACGAACTGACCTCTAGTGTACCGGTTGTCACGCCAGTGGCACATGCCGGGTAGCTATGTCGGGAAGGGATAAACGCTGAAAGCATCTAAGCGTCAAGCCCACCTCAAGATTAGATTTCCCATCCCGGTTTACCGGGAGTAAGGGCACTCGAAGAATACGAGTTTGATAGGCTGGGGGTGTAAGTCCCGTAAGGGATTCAGCTGACCAGTACTAATCGCCCGAGGTCTTGTTCCACTTCCACATATTAGCGCAGCAAAGATCTGTAGTGGATCACCTTATTTAGTTATCAAGAGCGTTCACGCTGAGCGATCACGAGCGAGCGTGAGCGAGTCGAGTGAGAGTCGAAGCGGTCCTGGTATTTATACTGGAGGGGTCACACCTGTTCCCATTCCGAACACAGCAGTTAAGCCCTCCGAGGCCGATGGTACTTAGTCCTTGCGGCTAGGGAGAGTAGGAAGATGCCAGGACCTTATTATTTATTTAGAGCACAGAACTTAGAACACAGACCACAGAACACAGTTAAGAAAATAGTTAATAGTATAGCGCCTGTGATCGGTGCTCGGTGATCTGAGTTCTGTGTTCTATGATCTAAGCTCTAAGTTCTCCCCAGGTTTCAAAACCCCAAATCACAAACTCCAAATCCCAAGCAAATTCAAAATAACAAATTCCAAACCATCCGGATGCTATAATACTTCCGTGGCTTGATAATCAATAATAGGGAGGAGGCCCCATTTTATGGCAGAGTTAGGCTTATTGTTCCTTTTGGCGGGCTGGCTTATGCAGTTGTGGAAAGTATATAGGGGCAACCGGGAGATAAGCTTGCGATTTATGGCTCTATATACTGTCGGAGTACTTATGCTTGCCGCTGCAAACTTTCAGGCGATGATGCCCCTTGCGGGATGGCTTAATCTGGTTTTGCTGGTACCAATAACATTGATCGCATTCTGGAAAAGATGAACTTTCGCAAAGACCTATTTCTTTCCCATATCCAGCATCCAGTTATAAATGACCGCAACCAGCCATCCTCCGATGCCGGCGTCAAAAAATGCCCAGATCATCCCGGTTAAAGCTCCTATAAGAGTAGGCTTATAGCCCAGATATAAGGAGCCCAGGCCTTTCATAAGTCCCGTTCCCCAGCTCAAGTAAGTGCTCATCAATGCCAGAGCAAACACCGCTCCGGCCCATATGATACCCAAAGTCAGCCCAAACTTAACAGAATCCAATTTCATTTAACTCACCTCCCTTTGTCTTTTATTTTCCGTATCAAGTTGGAAATGGTGCCTGTAATGCTTTTCTTCCTAGGCATAAAAGCGATATTAAGATTTTCCATGATCTCTCCTGTCTTAACCTGGATAGACTGGGATTTCTTTATCGACAATATCTGCGAAGGATATACGCTCCTGTGTCCCGTCATGAGAAAGCTTATTATGCAGGCTATGGTTGCATAAGGAGCCACGACAGGACCGAATAACTCCACCGCCATTATGCTGGCTGCTATGGGAGTATTTGCCGCTCCGGCCAGAAGGCTTACTAGCCCGATTGCCGCAAATGTTGCCACATCAAGCCTGAATATGTTGGCAAAAAGGGCGCCGGCCGTTGAACCGATAAAGAATATCGGGGTAATTATGCCTCCGCTTCCGCCAAATCCAAGAGTAATGGAGGTGAAGACCATCTTCATCAGGAACGAATACCACACGGAAACCGTTCCCCCTAGATTAGCCTGGATCGTATCAAGACCCAGTCCCAGATATTGTGTGGAAAATATCAATGCAAGGCAGACAATGGCAGTTCCTCCCACAAGTGCTTTTACCGGTTCCCATATTCTTATTTTATCCGATAATCTCTTGCCAAGATCCAATATCTCTATGAGAAGGAATGAACATATGCCGAAAAAGACGCCGGCAAGCATTACTTTGATAAAAAAGTATTCGCTGAACATGGGGGCCAGTTTTATCGGATTGTGGAAGTATGTTATGCCCAGAGCTGATGAAACCTCAAAAGCCATTATACCGGCAACAAAAGAGGGGAGCAGCACGTCATAAAGTATCTGACCCACAAAAAGGACTTCCACTCCAAAGATGGCCCCTGCGATCGGAGTCCCGAATACAGAGGCAAAACCCGCGCTGATGCCGCAGATGACAAGTTTTCTCCTGTCATTGTTGTCAAACCTGAAAATATCAGCGAAGAAAGAAGCCAATGAACCTCCTATCTGGGCGCATGGGCCTTCTTTTCCCACAGAACCGCCGAAAGCAACGGTAACTATTGTTGTAATAAACTTTACGGGGGCCACGATCAGTTTGATCTTGCCGAAATTCTTATGCACTGCCTCGATGACTTTTTCCGTTCCGTGGCCTTCGGCATCGGGAGCAAGATATTTTGTTGCTATCATGCTTAATGCCATTGCGAAAGGAAGAAGAAGGAAATAATAAGAAAACTGCCCGGCTCCGGCAACGCTCCAGTTAAGGGTCTTTAAAAAGAGCGTCGTGCCTAGCCCTACCACAACACCTATGATTGTCGATAAAAAGATCCATTTAACCACGCTAACAAAAAGTATCGATTGTTCCCTGAGCCTGCTGTACACCAGTGCCTCCTTACAGATGTGCTATGTCTTCAGGATGGTACAAGAAAAATGGAGGCACGCGGATTCGAACCGCGGACCTGTCGCCGCAGGCGACCGTTCCACCAAATGACCAAGCTTAAAAAATGGTGGAGGCACGCGGATTCGAACCGCGGACCTGTCGCCGCAGGCGACCGTTC
>JBAZKV010000011.1 GCA_041650635.1 Candidatus Margulisiibacteriota bacterium
GCAGATAATGCTGCACAGCGCCATAGCCGAGGAAAAAAGGCTTTTCGGCATAAAAGAGGTGGCCCTCTCTATCAAAGACAAGATGATAAGAAGGCATCCCCATGTTTTTGGCGGCAAAAAGGTGTCGGGCATAAAAGAGATCTGGTCTAACTGGGAAGAAATAAAGAAAAATGAGGCTGTTGCCCGCTCTATCCTCGACAGCATCCCAAAGGCCCTTCCCGCGCTTTACAGGGCGGAAAAATCTCAGAAAAAGGCTTCCAGGGTGGGCTTTGACTGGGACTGTGCGGCAGGGGCCTGGGACAAGGTGGAAGAGGAGCTGCTCGAGATAAAAGAGCTTCTGTCTAATAAAAAGCCGAACAAAAAAAGGCTTGAGGAAGAGATCGGGGACCTGTTGTTCTCTGTGGTCAATGTCGCAAGAAAGACGGGCATCAGCGCGGAGAATGCGCTTCACGGCGCAGTGAAAAAATTCTCAAAAAGATTTTTTCATATGGAAAAATTAGCAGCAGAAAAGAACAGGAAACTTGCTCAGATGAGCTTTGAGCAGCTTAATGCGGAGTGGGAAAAGGCAAAAAAGCACCACTAGGCGGCTTCACACAGATGGCCTGCATTTGTTGTATAATTGGGTTAAAATCATGAAAGACAATTGGAAGAACATCCTTATTTATGGAGCAGCCGCTCTTCTGCTTATCCTTTTCCTGTCGCCATTTTTCGGAGGAGCCAACAAGCAAAAGGAAATATCTTTCTCCGAATTCCTCAACAAGGTTGACGGAGGCACCGTAAAACAGATCACTATTTCCGGAGAGATGATCAACGGGCGCTCACTTGACGGCAGCACATTCAAGACCAGGGCGATCAATTATCCAAATCTTGTCCAGAACCTTAGGAACAAGAGCGTAGAAATAAAAGTCGAGCCTCCGGCAGAGTCCGGATGGTTCGTCAATCTCCTGGTGCAGATAGTGCTTCCTCTGTTGTTCTTTGCAGGGCTCTGGTGGCTGCTTATGAGGCAGGCCCACGGCGCCAATTCGAGCGCCTTGTCCTTTGGCAAGGCCAGAGTAAAGCCCTTTGAGGGCGGACAAAAGGCCACCTTTGCCGATGTGGCCGGCATAGAGGAGGCAAAGGAGGAGCTTAAAGAGATCGTTGAATTCTTAAAAGTTCCGCAAAAGTTCCAGGAGATAGGGGCCAGGATACCGAAAGGCGTTTTGCTGATGGGAGCTCCCGGGACAGGAAAAACGCTTCTTGCCAGAGCTATCGCCGGAGAGGCCGGGGTGCCGTTCTTTTCGCTTTCGGGTTCCGATTTTGTTGAGATGTTCGTCGGGGTCGGCGCTTCAAGGGTAAGGGACCTTTTTTCGCAGGCAAAAAAAAGCTCTCCATGTATTATCTTTATGGACGAGATAGACGCCGTGGGAAGGCACCGCGGAGCCGGACTTGGCGGAGGGCATGACGAAAGAGAGCAGACCCTTAACCAGCTGTTGGTTGAGATGGACGGGTTTGACCCCAAGACGAATATAATCGTGGTTGCTGCTACCAACAGACCTGATATACTGGACCCGGCTCTGCTAAGACCCGGCAGGTTTGACAGGCAGATAGTTCTGGACAAGCCGGACATAAAGGGGCGCAAAGATATCCTGAGCATCCATATCAAAGGCGTAAAATTGGAGTCCGGAGTGGATGTTGAAGTTCTTGCCAGAAGGACCCCGGGTTTTTCCGGAGCGGACCTGCAGAACCTGGTGAATGAGGCCGCTATACTTGCAGCAAGAAGGAACAAAAAGAAGGTTTCCATGGCGGAGATGGAAGAGGCCATAGAGAGAGGGATCGCAGGGCCAGCAAAAAAGAGCAGGGTCATCAATGAGAAAGAAAAGGATATAATAGCCTACCATGAGGTAGGCCATTCGCTGCTTGCCAAGCTGCTGCCCAATTCGGACCCGGTACACAAGATATCCATACTGCCACGGGGCTTTGCCCTGGGCTATACTCTGCAGCTGCCGCTGGAGGACAAATACCTTGTCACAAAAGAGGAGGTCCTTAACCAAATAACCATTCTTTTGGGAGGCCGCGTGGCCGAGGACATGACCTTTAACGAAATGACCTCCGGAGCGCATAACGACCTTGAAAGGGCCACCGAGATGGCCAGAAAAATGGTGTGTGAATACGGGATGAGCGGTCTGGGGCCCAGGACCTTTGGAAAGCCCCAGCACCAGGTCTTTTTAGGAAGGGACCTTGGGGAGCTCAAGGACTACGGTGAGAACACGGCCAAGAAGATAGATGATGAAGTGGACGAGATCATAGAGTCCTGTTATTCAAAGGCAAAAAAACTTATGGCAGACAACAGGGCAAGACTGGATCTGATAGCTAAGCAATTGAGAGAAAAAGAAACACTGGAAGGAGAAGAACTGAACAGGCTTTTTAACTGGGCAAAAGAGAAACCGCAAAAGACGGGACAGGAAGAGGACAAGACCCAGGAGGCCTTATTCTGATGGAAAAGATAATAGAGTGCGTACCCAATTTTTCTATCGGCAAGAACGAAGCTGCAGCGGAGCAGATAATTAGTGCTATTAAGTCGGTAAGCGCGGATGTGCGAGTTCTGGATCATTCTTATGATCCAGACCACGGCAGGCTGGTTGTCACCTATATAGGGGACGGGGACACCTTGAGGGATGCTACTTATCAGGGAGTGAAAAAAGCCGTTGAGATCGTTAATCTGAATTATCACGAAGGGGTGCACCCTTATATAGGAGCAGTGGATGTAATACCCCTGATCCCGCTGAGAAAGGCCACTTTTAACGATTGCATCAAGATAAGGAACGAGCTGTCAAAAAAGATCTCCGATGAGCTGGCTATACCTGTGTTCATTTATGGAAGCATAGCCAAAAAGCCGGAGAGGAACGAACTTTCTTCCATCAGGAAAGGCGGCATAGAGGGAGTATCCGGAAGGATGGCGACCCCCGAAGGCAGGCCGGATTTCGGGCCCGCCAGGCTGCATCCCACTGCCGGGGCGGTTGCGATAGGGGCAAGGGAGATACTGATAGCCTTTAATGTCAATCTTGATTCCAGGGATATTGAGGCCGCAAAAGGGATAGCTGCAAAAATAAGGGCAAAAAACTCGGCGCTGCGCGGGGTCAAGGCCATAGGAGTGGAGCTGTCAAGCAGAGGCATGGTCCAGGTGGCCGTTAATATAATGCATTACAAGTCTGCTTCGATAAAACAGGTTTTTGATGCAATAAAAAAAGAAACAGCCGAAAGGGAGATACCCATACACAGCAGCGAAATAATAGGGCTTATCCCCAAAGATGCTTCTTTTGAAGGAATGAAGGAATACCTGAAACTGGATAATTGGGACGGAAGCAGGATCCTCGAAAACTTTTTATGACAACTGAGCTTCCCAAAGCTTATTCCCACAAGGAAGTGGAAGAACCTCTCTATCACACCTGGGAGCAGAAAAGCTACTTCTCGCCCGACGGACTAAAGGGAGGGACTTTTTCTATTGTTATCCCTCCTCCGAATGTCACCGGCTCCCTTCATATGGGGCATGCTCTTGATAACACTCTTCAGGACATCCTGGTGCGCTACAAGAGGATGAAAGGTTTTAAGTCCCTCTGGGTCCCGGGAACGGACCACGCGGGCATAGCCACCCAGAATGTCGTCGAAAAAGACCTCGCAAAAGAAAAAAAGAGGAAAGAGGACATAGGCAGAGAACAGTTCCTTGAGCGGGTCTGGGCCTGGAAGGAAAAATTCGGCGGGGCCATCACGGGGCAGCTGCGCAGGCTGGGCGCCTCGTGCGACTGGAAGAGAGAGCGCTTTACGATGGACGAGGGCCTTTCAAAAGCGGTGCGCAGGGCCTTTGTCCAGCTCTACAAAGAGGGCCTTATCTACAAGGGCAAAAAAATAATAAACTGGTGCCCCAGATGCAGCACGGCGCTCTCTGATATCGAGGTTGAACACGAGAACCAGAAGGGAAAGCTCTACTTCATAAGGTATTCCAAAGATATCGTTGTTGCCACCACAAGGCCCGAAACAATGCTGGGAGATACGGGTGTGGCGGTGAACCCGAGCGATGAGCGGTACAGAAATCTTATTGGCAAGGTGCTTGAACTGCCTCTTGTGGGCAGAAAGATCCCTGTCATAGCAGATGAGCTGGTAGATCCTTCTTTTGGGACCGGTGCGGTAAAAGTTACTCCTGCCCACGATGCCGCGGATTTTGAGATGGGGGAAAAGCATAACCTTCCAAAGATAAATATCCTTACAAAGAACGGGAAGATCACGCTGGAAGAGCTCGAGAACTTAGAAAAGCAGCGGCTTATCGGATATGTTGGCCTGGACAGGTTCAAGGCAAGGGAAGCAATAGTTGCCGACCTTGAGAAGAACGGGTTTCTTGAAAAGACGCAGGATTATGACAATTCTCTCGGCAAATGCTACAGATGCAAAACCGTGATAGAACCTTACAATTCGGACCAGTGGTTCGTAAAGATAAGGCCGCTGGCGGAGCCGGCCATCAAGGCCGTTGAGGACGGCAGCATCAGGTTTGTCCCCGAAAGATGGGGCAAGGTCTACCTTGATTGGATGATAAATCTTAAGGACTGGTGCATCTCGAGGCAGATCTGGTGGGGCCACAGGGTCCCTGTCTGGTACTGCAGTTGCGGGGAAGTGATAGCGGCGGAGCGCCCCCCCCTAAAGTGCCCGGGCTGCGGGTCAAAGAACCTGCGACAGGACGAGGATGTCCTTGATACCTGGTTCTCTTCTTCTCTCTGGCCATTTTCTACCCTGGGCTGGCCGGAAGAGACGGCGGACCTCAAAGAATATTACCCCACTTCGGTACTTATTACCGGATATGACATAATAACTTTTTGGGTGTCCAGAATGATAATGATGGGGCTCAAGTTCATGGGCAAAGAGCCCTTTAAGACGGTCTATATCCACGGACTTATCCGTGACATCTCGGGCAAAAAGATGAGCAAATCGCTGGGCAATGTTATAGACCCGATAGGTGTTATTGACAGGGTGGGGGCCGATGCCCTCCGGTTTTCGCTGTCCTCTCTGGTCACTGCCGGCGGACAGGACCTGAAACTGTCGGAAGAAAAAATAACGGAGGGCAGGAACTTTGCCAACAAGATCTGGAATGTGGCAAGATTTGTTCTTATGCAGGAGGCCCAGGGACAGAGGACTGCAGACCGGGGACAGGGAACCGCTGACCGTATAGAAAAAGAAGTTCTTGCTTTGGCTGATAAATGGATATTGAGCCGGTTGAACCTTACGATAGGGCAGGCAACTCAGATGCTTGATTCCTATCAATTCGGGGAAGCGGCCAAGAGATTATATGAATTTGTGTGGAGCGAGTTTTGTGATTGGTACATTGAAATGTCAAAACCCCAATTACTCAATAACAGCGAGCCTACCCTGAAAGTGCTGAACCAGGTCCTTTTGACAAGTTTAAAGCTGCTGCATCCGTTCATGCCGTTTGAGACGGAAGAATTGTACGGGAAATTTCCAGTTTTTAGTGACAAATGTCCAAACGGAGAGCAGACGATAATGCTGGCCGAGTGGCCGACAGCAGATGAGTCCTTGATAGATGAAAGCGTTGAGAAGAAAATGGGGCTGGTCTTTGAAGTTATAAGGGCTATAAGGAATCTCAGGGCGGACATGAATATCCAGGCAGGCAAGCCGGTTGAGGTGTTTTTGGAAGCAGGGGAGATGGCCGGGGACCTTTTGGAGGCAGAAGAGTATATCAAGGCGCTTACCAGGTCCGCCAATGTCAAAATAGAAAAGGCTATAGCCAAAGTCCCGCCAAAAAGCGCAAAGACGACCACCGAAAAAATAAACATCTATATCCCTCTGGAAGGCCTGGTGGATTTTGAAAAAGAAGCCTTAAGGCTTAAAAAAAGTCTCGAAGACCTGTCGGCAGCCGCCAAAAAGATAGAGAGCAAACTGGCGACGCCTTCTTTTACCGAGAACGCAAAGCCAGAACTGGTGGAACTGGAAAAACAGAAACTGAAGGAATATCTTGAAAGAAGGAAGGTCCTTGAAGAGAGGATCTCTGTCCTGACCAAAAACTAGTCTATGACCCTATTTATCCTTTCGATCTTAAGAGCCCTGCCGCTTTCCTCATCTATCTCCAGGTAGACCGCATTAAAAATTAAAGGCCCCTTTGATTCCACCTCGAACCTGTGAGGCATCTGCGAGATAAAACGCTGGATTATAGCGTTCTTGTCCACGCCAATGACCGAATCATACGAGCCGCACATCCCGACATCGGTGATGAACGCTGTGCCCTGAGAAAGTATCCTTTCGTCCGCGGTCTGTACATGGGTATGTGTCCCAAGTACAGCGCTTGACCGGCCGTCGGAAAAGTGGGCAAAAGCCGTCTTCTCCGAAGTCGCCTCAGCATGAAGGTCAACCACAATGACCCTGGTTTCCTTTTTCAACTCGCCCATCAAGACTTCCGCGCATCTGAAAGGGCAGTCCAGTTCTTTCATAAAGACCCTGCCCAGGAGGCTGATCACTCCTATGCCTTTGCTGATAAGGCTCCCCCGGCCCGGCGCTCCAGGGGGATAATTGGCCGGACGCACAAAAGCCGGGCATGAGTCTATCTCGGAGGCAAAGTTCTTGCAGTGCCAGACATGATTGCCGCCGGTCACAACATCGATGCCGAGGGAGGTCAGTTCATCGTACTTCTTTTTGTTTATCCCCATGCCTCCGGCGCAGTTTTCCCCGTTGGCTATTACAAGGTCGGGACAGTATTGGGACCTTACGGAAGGGAGAAGTTTTTTTACGGTCTCCCTTCCGGGCCTGCCGTTTATGTCGCCTATAAAGATTATTTTTTTCACTACTTTGCCGTGTCCGAAGCCCGGGTTTCCCTTATCACGGTAACCCTTATCTCGCCGGGGTATTCAAGCTCGGCCTCGATCTTTCTTGCAATGTCATAGGCGAGTTTGGGGGCCGTTGAATCATCTATTTTATCGGGTTTGACCGCTATCCTGATCTCTCTTCCGGCCTGGATGGCGTAGGCCCTTTCCACCCCGGCAAAGGAATTTGCAACTGCTTCCAGTTTTTCAAGCCTCTTTACATAGGCCTCAAGGGTGTCCCTTCTTGCTCCCGGCCTACCAGCAGAGATGGCATCAGCCACCTGAACGATGATCGCCTCGATCGTCTTAGGTTCCTCGTCGTTGTGGTGCGCCGCTATTGCGTGCACGACCTCGGGAGATTCTCCCGCTTTTTGGGCGAACATGGAACCCAGACGCGGATGCGTCCCTTCTATTTCCTGGTCTATGGCTTTTCCTATATCGTGTAAAAGCGCAGCCCTTTTGGCCAGCCTGGCGTTGACCCCGAGTTCCGAGGCTATCATGCCGGCCAGTTTGGAGGCTTCCACGCAGTTGGTGAGCACATTCTGTCCGTAGCTGGTCCTGTAATGGAGCCTGCCCAACAGCTGGATAAGTACGGGAGGAAGATTGTGGACATCGGCGTCGAGAGCGGCTTTTTCTCCGTATTCCCACATGGCGACCTTAACTTCCTGCTTTGACTTTTCGTACATTTCTTCGACCCGCGAAGGATGGATCCTTCCGTCGGAGATCAGTTTTTCAAGCGTAAGGCGCGCTGTTTCTCTCCTCAAAGGATCAAAGCTCGCAAGAATAACGGCCCCTGGAGTGTCGTCAACTATCAGATCAACCCCGGTCGCGTTCTCAAAAGCCCTGATGTTCCTGCCTTCTTTGCCGATGATCCTGCCTTTGAGGTCATCGCTGGGCAGCTCAACAGCCGTAACGGTAGATTCTGCCACATGCTCCACCGCGCACCTTTGTATGGCCGTTATGAGTATCTCCCTTGCCTTGCGGTCGCCCTCTTTCTTTATCTGCTCCTCCTTGTTCCTGATAAGGATGGAGGCCTCTTTTTCTATGTCCTTTTCCAGGTTGGACAAAAGGATGCTCTTGGCCTCGTCCTGGGACAACTTTGCGACCTTTTCCAGCTCCTCGATGTTCCTTATCCTGGCTTTGTCCAGTTCCTCCTTTATTTTGGAGGCCTCTTCGGCTTTTGCTTTGAGAGTTTTTTCCTCGTTTTCCAGCTGTTTTTCTTTTTCGTCAAGATGGTCCTCTTTTTGCCCCAGCCGTCTTTCCAGGTTCGAGAGTTCGGCCTTTCTCTCTTTGTATTCCTTTTCAAATTCCGAGCGCAGGCGCAGTGATTCGTCCTTGGCCTCTATCAGCGCTTCCTTCCTTTTTGTCTCGGCTTCCCTTTTTGCGTCCTCAACGATCTTTTTTGCGCTTTCCTCCGCTATCCTGACCTTTTGGTCCACGGTCTGGCGCTTTATCAGCAGATACGCCACGGACAGCCCGAATACGATGACTGCCGCAAGAACAAGATATATGAACAACATGAGCTCCATTTTAATACCTCCGTTTAATAGCCCGGCTAAATGCCTTTAAGGCCTTACTATTTCTTTTTTTTGGGTTCTTCCTTCTGGTGTTTTGCCCCGGGATTCTGGGCGTCTATCACCTTTCTCACTGCATTTTCGATCTTCACAAAAATGTCCTTATGGTCCTTAAGATACTGTCTGGAATTGTCCCACCCTTGGCCGAGCTTTTCTTCGCCGAACAGATACCAGGCCCCGCTTTTCTGGACAATGTTGTAGCTTACCGCAAGGTCCAAAAGATCGCCTTCTTTGTTGATGCCCTCGCCGTGGATAAGCACAAAGCTTGCTTCCCTGAACGGGGGCGCGACCTTGTTCTTGACCACCTTGACCCTGACCCTTGAGCCTATTATTTTATCCGCCTCCTTTATCTTTTCGATCACCCTTACATCAAGCCTGACCGAACAATAGAACTTGAGCGCTCGTCCTCCCGGGGTCGTTTCCGGGTTCCCGAACATGACCCCGATCTTTTCCCTCAACTGGTTGATAAAGATAACAATGGTCTTTGACTTGCTGATAACTCCGGTGAGCTTTCGCAGAGCCTGGGACATTAGCCTTGCCTGCATGCCCATCTGCATATCGCCCATGTCGCCGTCAACCTCGGACTTGGGTACCAGAGCGGCCACGGAATCGATAACGATCACATCCACTGCCCCGCTGCGGACCAGCGTTTCGCAGATCTCAAGGGCCTGCTCGCCGTAATCCGGCTGCGAGATGAGCAGATTGTCTATGTCCACCCCCAGCTTTTTTGCATAGACAGGGTCAAGCGCGTGTTCGGCGTCTATGAACGCGGCTATGCCCCCTTTTTTCTGCGCCGCCGCTACCACATGCAGCGAAACCGTGGTCTTTCCGCCTGCCTCAGGACCGTATATCTCTATAACCCTTCCCCTCGGCAGACCCCCGACGCCTAAAGCCGCATCAAGGGATATGGAACCCGTGGGGATGGACTCTACCGTGAACCTGGTGGAATCCCCCATCTTCATTATCGAGCCCTTGCCGTAATTCTTCTCGATCTGCGAGATCGCCAGCCCCAGAGCCTTGGTCTTTTCGTCAGCCATATCGTTTCCCCTTTCTTTGGTTTATATGTTCTTTACAGCAATTTCGGCGCCACCTCGACTCTGGTTCGACTCGGGCACTTCGTTCCCTCGCTCACCATTCGCTCGGTGCAAGCATCATTTTCCGTCCATTTGCTGACCTGTAACATGTAGCCACAAAAGGCCCATCGCGGCCTGAGAGGCCTTTTCCCTTATCTCTTTCCTGCTTCCGGAGAGCTTTAACTCCCTGCATTCGGTCCCCTTGTCGGAGGAGATGGCCACATAGGTCAGTCCCACCGGTTTGGGAGGGGTTACCGTGGCGGGTCCGGCCACTCCTGTTGCCGAAAGCCCTATCATGGTCTTGAATTTCTTTCTTATATTTTCGGACATTGCCCTGGCAGTTTCTTCGCTAACGGGCCCGGAATTAGCTATTATGGAAGCAGGAACCCCGAGTTCGAGCACTTTTACTCTGTTGGTGTAGCAGACAAGGCCTCCCACAAAATACTCCGAGGCCCCGGCCACTGCTGACAGCCTTTCGCAGATCAGTCCCCCTGTCAGTGATTCCGCAACGGAAACTGTCAATCTTTCTTTTTTCAGGGTCAGGGCTATCTCGTCATCTGTTATCTTCCCGATAGCCGATAGTATTTTTGTGTGAAAGTCCTCAAATGCCGAATTCTTGAGCTCTTCAGCCATTATCTGGCCCTCCGAAGGGACCTTCTATCTGAGAATAGAAACCTTTAAAATAGTCCCAGCCGGAAACAAGGCAGAGCAGAAATGAGACCCAGAAGAACAGATATCCAATACCCCAGTTAAGGACCAGGAAAAAGACAGAGGCCATCTGAAAAGCGGTCTTCCATTTTCCCATCGGGGAGGCCGCAATTATGCGTCCTTCTTTTGCCGCCCAGGTCCTGATCCCCATAACAAGCAGGTCTCTTGCTATTATCGCCAGGACCACCCACGAAGGCAGCTTGCCAACCTCAACAAAGACCAGAAAGGCTCCCAGGACAAGTACTTTATCGGCAAGGGGGTCCAGCAGTTTACCAAGTTCGGAGACTTGGCCTGTTTTTCTGGCAAGGTGTCCGTCAAGCGCGTCGCTGAGGCACAATGCCAGGAAAAGAGCGGCGGCAAGATAAGGGCTCCAGGTCAGCGTTTGGGCAAGCAAAAGGTATACGAACAGGGGAATTAACAGGAGCCTTGTCAGAGTTATCCTGTTAGGTAAGGTCAAATCCCGCAGCCCGGCCGCAGTTATTTGGTGGAACGATTTTTACCGTTCTTTCGGCAAATTCCAAGGCCTTTATAATTCTCATATATGTTATCCCGTTATGAATTCCACCATGAACAAACAAAAAACTTATCCTGTTATCCCCTTGATCACAGGTATGAATTTAATGCTTTAATCAATTATAGCATTTTGGGCGTAAAATTCAATGGGACAGGGGGCTTAGCGGTAGTTGACAAATTGCAGTTCTATGGGCAGGGAGGCCTTCCTTAGCGAAACGATGACCGTTTGAAGATCGTCCTTGTTCTTTCCCGAGACCCTTATCTGGTCCCCCTGGATCTGCGCCTGCACCTTCAACTTGAGGTCTTTGATGAGCTTTATTATGTCTTTGGCCCTGTCCTGAGGGATCCCCTGCTTAAGCTTTATCTCCTGTTTGGCAGTCCCGCCCAGGGCGGATTCTATCTTGCCGTATTCAAGGAATTTGATCGAAATCCCCCTTTTTATCAGTTTGTTCTGGAGTATGTCGTTTACGCTTTTAAGCTTGAACTCATCTTCAGATACCAGTTTAAGGACCTCTCCCTCAAGTTTTGCCTCGCTGATGGAGCCCTTAAAATCGAACCTCTGCCTTATTTCCATCATGGTCTGGTTAAGGGCATTGTCCAGCTCGGGCATGTTTATTTTTGACACTATGTCGAATGAACTGTCTTTTGACATGGCAAAATTATAACACATGCTAGCTGCGCCCATGCGGCCTATTGCCCGTACGGGACCTCATGATGATATAATAATAAAAGGAAACAGAATGGCATTAATAGTTCAAAAATACGGGGGGACCTCTGTCGGCTCTGCCGAAAGGATACAAAAGGTTGCGGAAAAGGTCGTAAAGACCAAACGGGCCGGCAACGAAGTGATCGTTATAGTGTCCGCGATGGGGCATACCACGGACGAACTGGTATCCCTGCTAAAAAAGATCACCAATAATCCCGATCCAAGGGAATACGATATGCTGCTTTCTACCGGAGAACAGGTATCCGCGGCTCTTCTTGCTTCGGCGATCATTGAACTTGGCGAAAAGGCCGTGTCCTTGACGGGCGGTCAGGCGGGGGTCATTACGGAGGACATCCCTTCCAAGGCCAGGATAAAATCCGTTAAATTTGACAGGCTCAAAAAAGAGCTGGCACAGGACAGGATCGTGGTGGTCACGGGCTTTCAGGGGATAGACAGCAAAGGGGACATCACAACCATTGGCAGGGGAGGGTCCGATACCTCTGCTGTTGTTATAGCGGCCTCTCTTAAGGCCGATGTCTGCGAAATATACACGGATGTGGACGGGATCTACACCACAGATCCCAGGGTGGTGCCGCAGGCAAGAAAACTTGAGAGGATCTCCCACGATGAGATGCTGGAAATGGCCTCGGTGGGGGCCGGAGTAATGCATCCCAGGGCCATAGAATGCGGAAAGATCTACGGCATAGACATACATGTCCGCTCAAGCTTTAATAACAAAGAAGGCACTATAATCACAAAACTTTCCGCCAAGGAGGTCAAGGAAATGGAAAAAAGAGGCCTGGTCACGGGCATTGCTTTTGACAGTGATGTAGCCAAGATAGGGGTGCTTCAGGTTCCGGACCGTCCAGGAATAGCTTCGAAGGTGTTCTCTGCGCTGGCGCAGGAGAACATAAGCGTTGACATGATAATCCAGAGCATTCACGGGGGCAATGTTGCAGACCTTGCCTTTACCGTTTCGGGCGGAGAGGTAAAAAGAGCCCTTCAGGTCATCAAGGCGGCAAACGAAAAGATCGGAGCAAAAGTAATAGTGTCCGATGACAGCGTAGCAAAGATCTCCCTCGTAGGGGTGGGAATGGTGGGAGCCCCGGGGGTGGCCGCAAAGATGTTCGATACTCTGGCAAAGAACGGCATAAATATACAGATGATAAGCACTTCCGAGATCAGGATCTCCTGTGTTGTCGACGGCAAGCAGGCCAAAAAGGCCGTGCAGGTACTGCACGAAGCATTTGAGCTGGCTCAATAAAGGACAAGGACGAGAACAAGGGCAAAACGGGGTGTAGCGCAGCTTGGTAGCGTGCACGGTTCGGGACCGTGAGGTCGTGGGTTCGAATCCCACCACCCCGAGATCTGGTGTTTTATGAAAAAAGACTATTTTACTATAATCCTGATCCCGCACTCGTCGGAAAAGGCGACCTACTGCCTTAAAGTCCCCAGATGGCTGATCCACGCAGCGCTGTTTATTTTTGTATCCTCTTCGGTCATCTTTACAGCTTCTTTCTTGTATTCCACAAGGGTTACCAGAAAACTTGTCTCCTATGAAGTGCTCAAGGAGGAGGCAAAGGGACAGGACAAAAAGATACAGCATGTTTCAAAACAAGCTGATATCTTAAAGACAAGGCTTGAGGAACTTACTTCAAAAGAAGAGCAGATACGCAGAATGCTGGGGTTGGGCAAAAACAGCAGAAAAGAAAAGGGCCTGCCGGAGGAAAAGGAAGGGACCGTCAACGAAAAACTGGACCGCCTTAACAAAAAAGTCTCTCAAAGGAGCACCAGCCTGGACGATCTCAGGCGTTCGGTAAAAGAGCTCAGAGAAAGATTTTCGAACACTCCGTCCGTCTGGCCGTCGTGGGGCAGGATAATGTCGACATTCGGCTACAGGTCGTTCCCCTGGAGGGGCTTCCATTCCGGCATCGACATCAATGCCTCGCACGGCTCGCCGATAAGGGCCACCGCTGACGGGACAGTGTCCCTTTCTTCCTGGAAGACGGGATATGGAAAAACAGTGATCCTGGACCACGGGTACGGCTTCCAGACCCTTTACGGACATTGCTCATCACTTTTGGTCGGCGCCGGACAAAAAGTAAAGAAGGGGCAGCTGATAGCCAGGATCGGCTCTACAGGCTATGCAACGGGCCCGCATGTCCACTACGAAGTCATAAAGAACGGCAGAGCAGTGGACCCCTACCCGTACCTTAACCTCAACTTTATGA
Organism: Candidatus Margulisiibacteriota bacterium; assembly: GCA_041650635.1. NCBI lineage: Bacteria > Bacillati > Candidatus Margulisiibacteriota > Candidatus Margulisiibacteriota bacterium. Next base: position 13,642 of record JBAZKV010000011.1, read on the forward strand.
GCGCCGGAAGACAGCAGTAAGGAGGGACCAATATGGGATTCTTTGAAAAGCCGGGCAGGGAAAGAGTTCCGGGCATCATAGAGACCATAATAGGAAAGAGCGCGTCTTTGAAGGGCGAGATAGAGACCAAAGGCTCCATCAGGGTTGACGGAACGCTTGACGGCAGCATTGCCGCAGAGCAGGAAGCGATGATAGGGGAAAGCGCAAAGGTCAAAGGCAATGTCAAAGGACTGCGCGTTATAGTTGCGGGCGAGGTCAACGGCAATGTCAGCGCAAAAGAAAGCGTGGAAATTAAAAAGATGGGCAGGGTGTTCGGGGACATTTCCGGCAACACTCTGACCGTTGACGAAGGCGCCTCCTATAAGGGGAAGGTCACCATGGGGATCGCCAAAGAGATGGAGGATGATCCCAAAGATGTGTTCTCGGACAAGGTCAAAGAGATAATCGGCCTTTGAACATGGCAGGCAAACTCTTTGTCGTGGCCACTCCCATAGGCAACCTGAAAGATATTACTTTTAGGGCGATCGAAACGCTCAAAGCATCGGACCTGATAGCAGCGGAAGACACCAGACAGACAAAGATACTGCTTGATAATTACGGCGTAAATGTTCCCTGCACTTCCTACCACAAGTTCAACCTTGCACAAAAAACAAGGTCGATCATTTCTCAGCTGACACAAGGAAAGGCCGTATCCCTGGTTTCTGATGCCGGCACCCCGGGGATATCGGACCCCGGGGAAGAACTGATAAAACAAGCCATAGAAAGCGGCATCGAAGTGGTGCCTATCCCCGGGGCTTCGGCCGCCCTGACCGCGCTGTCGGTATCAGGATTTTCGACAAAAAGATTTGTGTTCGAAGGCTTTCTCCCTCACGAAGGCAAGAGGCGCAGAAGGGTCTTGCGGAAACTGGTCGAAGAAGACAGGACGCTGGTCTTTTATGAATCACCGCACAGACTTTTAAGATCCCTGGATGACATGCTTTCTATACTTGGGGACAGAAAGCTCTGCATAGCAAGAGAACTTACTAAAAAATTTGAAGAGATATTCAGAGGCACAGTAAAAGAAGCCATCTTTCATTTTTCTTCAAAAGAGGTTTTGGGCGAGTTGACAATCGTGCTATAATCCCATTTGCGTACAGGAAAAGGGAAGGTCGTGCAAATCGGCCACACTCCCGGTGCTGTAAGCGGGGACGAACCTGTTAAACCACTGTCCATCGACAGGCTCAGGACGGGAAGGAACAGGGGAGAAAGATCCGCGAGTCAGAAAACCTTGCCTGTATAGTACTGTTTCCCGAATGCCCCGAGGTAGGGCAAGGAGGGCTGCGATGAAGAGATTTGCCGCGCTTGTGTTCCTCGCTTTGATGGTCGTCCCCGCAGTTTCGCTGGAGCCCGAGGTCTATTACGGAGAGCTGGTGGTGGTGACCGCGCTTAAGAGGCCTGTTCCGTTATCAAGGCTCATGGAAAACATTTCCATAATAGATTCCAAAGAGATAGAGCTGTCCGGAGCAAAGAACGCCGCGGATATTTTGAAGAACCGGTCCATAGTCTATGTGAAGAGCATGGGCGACCTTTCGGGCATGAGCTCGCTCAAGATAAAAAGCGCTTCGTCCGAGCAGGTTCTTGTTCTTTTGGACGGAGCAAGGCTTAATTCCTCGCTGCTTGGCATGGCTGACCTTAACAATATCCCGGCCTCCTCTATCGAGAGAATAGAAATAGTTGCCGATCCCATGTCCGGTATCTGGGGCGCAGATGCCATGGGAGGTGTGGTCAACATAATAACAAAGCGCTCGCAGGATAAGCCCTTGCATGTTTCTGTTTCGGCAGGAAGTTTTGGCCAGGTGGATTCTTTTATAGCGGCTTCCGCCAAAAGCGGACCTTTCAACTATTATCTTTCCTACGGATATCTAAAGTCTAACGGATGGCGCGTTAACAGCGATTACTCCGGAGGGAACCTTTCGCTGGATATAAATGCCGGAGAGACCGCATCGCTTAATTATTCGGTCTCAAATTCGCAAAGAGGCAATCCGGGGGTCCCGTCCTCGGACACCGATCCTTCTTCCGCCTCGACCCCCAACGACCGGCAGTCGGACCTCATCTCAAAACTGCTGGTAAAATTGGACCCGGGAGCAGGAAAAGAGGGCTTCCCGGTCATAAATATCTCTCAGCTGGAGTGGCAGCAGAAAAGCCATTATGCGGACTGGTTTGTTCCTACTGTTTTTTATGATGACACCTATTTAAGCAGGATCTCGCAGGCCGAGCTGTATACCACAATAAGCGCGCCGGCAGGCTCCAAGCTGACCGGAGGAGTTGAGTTCAGAAGAAATCTGGGGGAAAGCTCAAAAACACCGAACCACGCCATTGATAACGGGGCCGTCTATGTTAACGGGCAGACAAGGGAAGGGCTCCCGGCGGCCATCAGCTACGGACTGCGCTACGACATGAATTCCTCGTTCGGGAATGTGCTGACCCCGAAGGTGGGATTGATAATGGGGGCGGGTAAAGACACCACATTCAAAATAAATCTGGCCACGGCCTTCAGGGCGCCCACAATAAACGAGCTCTATTGGAACGATCCTTCTTTTTTCACTTTCGGAAATCCCAACCTTAAGCCCGAAAACTCCAATTCGGCCGGTATTACGCTGGAGCAGAAACTCTTAGGCTTTCAGGCGGACTTCAACTACTACTACACCAGGATACGGGACATGATCAAATGGTCGCAGACCGGCCTGATGAGCTGGCAGCCTGTCAATCTTGACAGCGCCAGGGTCGAAGGTTTTCAATTGGGCCTAAGGAGAGAATTATTGGAAGGGCTGCAGTTTAGTGCAGGCTGGAACAACGAGGTCTGTGCCGACGAAAGCACTCAAAAAATACTAACTTACAGCCCCAGGAATAAGATAAACGCGGCGCTGGAGTACAGCGCCGGCGGCTTTTGCGCAAGAGCGGCTTACAGGTTCGTTTCGGATGTTTATACCAATGCCGCAAATTCGGCCTCAATTCCTGCCTATCAGACAGTTGACCTTGGGCTTTCCAAAAAACTGTTTGGCGCGGCGGTCTCGCTTACCGTTGAGAATCTTTTTGACGAAAGCTACTGTGAATCGGTCGGGACCAGCCCGGTGGACTGGAAAGAAAGGGGATATCCCATGCCGGGCCGCAGGATAAGCGCCGGCATCAAGATATAGTGTTGACCGGCAGGGTTTTGTAGAGTAAAATTTTAAAAGGAGAAAAAAATGAGATACAGAGAAAGAAATTCCGGTTTTGGCCTGGTATCGCTTTCCGCCGTTGATATGACCACGATCTTTGCCATGTTCCTTTTTGTCATGCTTGCCTGGGGAGTCGCAAAGATGGAAAGGAACCTGGTCAGGCCGGAGCCCGTTACGCCTGTTTTTACTATAGCGGACAGCCTGATAGTGTCCCCCGTGGTAGAGCCAAAGAGCGCAAAAGACGCCGCCAGGGTGGGCAGTTTTGTAAGCCTGGGCAAGGCCAAGGAAAAGACAGCCGCCAAGCAGGCTGCCTCGGCCAGGACCAATGACGCGGTCCTGTCAAAGATAATCCCTGATGCGATGCTTCCTTCAAACACCTCTCTGGGTGCGCCCAAGATCATCTACAAGACCATGCCCGATTATCCGGTAAAGGCGGTGGAGCACGGAATCTCGGGCCTTGTCACCGTGCGCGTCTATATCCTTAAGAACGGCAGGGTGGGCGAAGCTATGGTAAAGCATTCCTCGGGCCACGAAATGCTGGACAGGTCCGCGCTTTCGGCGGTTTCCCAGTGGGTCTTTGCGCCGGCCTTGGTCAATAAGGAATCAAGCGAGGCCTGGTTCGAGGTCCCCGTCAAGTTTGAGCTGCTAAGGTCATAACTTGGACCGGCGGCTCCGCACGGATGAGTTTGATTATGTTCTTCCGGAAGAACTGATAGCCAAGGAACCGGCCTCCAAAAGGGAAGGCTCAAGGCTGATGGTGCTTGACCGGGATGCTGGAACTCTTGTCAACAAGAATTTTTTTAACCTCCCATCATATTTAAAAAAAGGCGATGTTCTTGTCCTGAATGACACAAAGGTTATACCTGCCCGCCTGAGCGGGATAAAAACCAAAGGCGGCTCTTCAAAAGAGGGAGAAAAAGGGGCAAGGGTTGAGGCTCTTTTTCTTAGAAGACTGACCCAGAACACCTGGGAATGCCTGGTGCAGCCTGCAAAGAGGATAAAAAAAGGCTACGAAATAGAGTTTGACGGATTAAAAGGCCGTGTTGTCGAAGAACCAGATACCCAGAGAAGGATCATCGCGTTTGAGCCCGGAGCGGATATCCTTTCCCATCTCAAGTCCAGGGGCCAGGTCCCTCTGCCTCCTTATATAAACGAAAAACTTGGAAAGGACGCGGACAAGGAAGAATTGGCGCGCCGCTATCAGACAGTATATGCAAAAGCGGAGGGCGCCTCTGCCGCTCCCACCGCCGGGCTCCACTTTACCCCGGAACTTCTTAAGGAACTTGAGGACAAAGGTGTCAAGGTCTGTTATATCACGCTCCACACGGGAGCGGGCACCTTTAAACCGGTTTTTTCGGAGTTCGTGGATGAACACACTATGTTCTCGGAAGAGTATATTATTCCTGAAGGGACGGCATATGAAATAGCAAGGGTCAAGCTTGCGGCGAGCGGAGTCGAGCCGGGGCAAGGGTCAAGCTTGCGGCGAGCGGAGTCGAGCCGGGTCAAGGGTGGCAGGGTGGTGGCAGTGGGGACAACGGTCACCAGGACCCTGGAGGATTGTTTTTTGAAGCACGGAAAGATCACTGAGGCCAAAGGCGAGGCCGGCCTGTTCATCTATCCTCCTTTCAAGTTCAATGTAGTGGATGCCTTAATAACCAACTTCCACTTTCCAAGATCGACCCTGCTGATGATGGTGAGCGCATTTGCCGGCAAAGAGTTCATCCTTAACGCCTACCGGGAAGCGGCAGAAAAAAAATACAGGTTCTTCAGCTTTGGAGATGCGATGTTTATTGTATAATTACTGCATCATGTTCAAATTCGAGATCCTCTCCCGCTCAAAAAAGTCAAAGGCCCGCAAAGGAAAACTTACTACTCCGCACGGCATTGTCGAGACCCCGAATTTTGCTCCGTGCGGCACACAGGCCACCGTAAAAGCGATGACCCCGAAGATGCTGAAAGAGATCGGTACGCAGATGATCCTTGCTAATACATACCATCTTTTTCTGCGTCCCGGACAGGAACTTATCAAAAAAGCGGGCGGGCTCCACAAATTCATGGCTTGGGACGGCCCTATCCTGACCGACAGCGGAGGCTTTCAGGTCTTTAGCCTCTCGGGCTTGCGCAAAATATCGGAGGACGGGGTCATGTTCTCGTCCCACATCGACGGCTCCAAGCATTTCTTGAGCCCGGAAACGGTTGTCGAGGCCCAGCTTGCTTTTGGCTCCGACATAATGATGCCACTGGATGAATGCCCCCCATATCCCTGCGAACATTCATCAGCGAAGAAGGCAGTGGAAAGAACAACGAGATGGGCTGTTAGAGCCAAAGATGCGCAACACAGAGCACGGAGCACAGAACACGGAACACAGGGCGTATTATTTGGTATCGTGCAGGGATCAACATTCAAAGATCTAAGAAAACAGTCGGCGGAAGAGATTTCGGCCCTTGGATTTCCAGGGTACGGGATAGGAGGGCTCAGCGTAAGAGAGCCCAACGAGGTCATGTACGAAATGCTGGAGCATCAACTGCAATATCTGCCGGAAGAAGCCCCAAAACATCTTTTGGGGGTAGGCTATGTGGAAAACATAAGGGCAGCCGTGAACATGGGGGTGGACCTTTTTGACTGTGTGGAGCCTTCGCGGCTTGGCAGGCACGGGGCCTTTCTTTCCGGTGAAGGCAAAGGGGTCATCAGGAACGCAAGATACGCAAAAGACCTTTCTCCTCTTGTTGAGGGCTGCGACTGCTATGCCTGCACCAACTTTACCAGGGCCTACATAAGACACCTTTTTGCCGCCAACGAACTATTGGGGGTCATGCTGCTGACCATCCACAATCTGAGGTTCATGGCAAGGACAATGGAAGAGATAAGAAGTGAAATTTCTGGCTGACTTCCACATACATTCCAAATACAGCAGGGCTACATCAAAGGACATGGACCTTGCCCATATATCGGAGTGGGCCGCGCTGAAGGGGATAGACCTGGTGGGTACAGGGGATTTTACCCATCCGTTCTGGCTGTCGGAGCTCAAAAAAAAACTTAAGGATGACGGCAGCGGCCTTTTTGAACTGAGCGGCACAAAGTTCATGCTCACGACCGAGATCTGCAATATCTTTCACCATGACGGAAAGCTGCGAAAGGTCCACACGATGATCTTTTCCCCGTCATTCAAAGATGTCGACAGGATAAACGCGCAGCTGTCAAAATTTTCGGACCTGCTTTCCGACGGCAGGCCGGTCTTTACCATCCCCGCCAAAAAAACGGCGGAGATGATCTTTTCCGCCTCAAGCGAGGCGATGATAGTGCCGTGCCACATCTGGACCCCGTGGTTTTCCGTGCTGGGCTCTTCCGGCGGCTTTGACAGCGTGGAAGAGTGCTTTGAGGAATACACCAGGAATATCTATGCCGTTGAAACCGGGCTTTCGTCGGACCCGGCAATGAACTGGCGCGTTTCCGGCCTTGATAAGTTCAGCCTGATCTCCAATTCGGACGCCCATTCACCTTCAAAGATCGGAAGAGAGGCCAATATTTTTGACGCTCAACTTACATATAAAGGCATCTACAGGGCTCTAAAAGAAAAAGAAACCGGCAAATTGGTCTCAACCGTTGAATTCTTCCCTCAGGAGGGTAAATACCACTTTGACGGCCACAGGAACTGCAAAGTGTGCTTATCCCCCAAGGAGACCAAAAAGAAGAGAAAAAAATGCCCGAAATGCGGCAAGCCGGTCACCGTAGGGGTCATGAACCGGGTGGAAGAATTGGCTGACAGGGAGGAAGGCTTTATTCGAAAGAACGCGGTGCCTTTTAAAACCCTGGTGCCGCTTGGCGAGATCATCGGACAGGCCTTGGGCAGGTCAAGCGAAAGCGCGGCGGTGCAAAAAGAATATGCAAACCTTGTCTCGAGGTTCGGCAGCGAACTAAACATACTGCTTGATAAGCCGGCGGAAGAGTTGTCCGGGTTTGTTGGCGAAAGGACGCTGGAGGGGATACTCCGCGTCAGGAACAAAGAGATTAAAATATCTCCCGGCTATGACGGAGAATACGGGACCATAAGTATTTTTGACACATCAGGTCCAAAGACCAACAGGGAGCAGATAGGGCTGTTCTAGCGGCTCATCTGCGCAAGCAGCAATATCGCCACTTCCTGTACCAGTTCGTTGTAGCCGCCCTGCTTCACAGGCCCGCCTATCTCTCCGGCTAGGTTCCTGACGCACAGGCCTGCGGCCGCTGTCGCATACGCTGCAGCCTCCAGAGGAGACCTTCTTTCGGCGATCGAAGATAGGATCCCGCCGGCAAAGACATCTCCCGCGCCAAGTCCGGAAACAACGCCCTGCTCCCTTATGTACTCTGAGGACGGCACATAGAACAATCTGCCGGTGTAGCCGCTCTTTGGAAATACCAAGTCATTGCCGATGTACCAGTAAGAACCCTCCGCTCCGTCGGTCACTACAAGATTTCTAAATCCCTGCGACATGAGAGCGGACACGCATTCTGTTACATGCGCCAGACTATCCACCCCATCCATCGGTCCCACGCCGGATATCCCGGCTGCTTCTTCCCTGTCCATGACGAGCAGATCGATAACTCTGGCGGGATCGTTCCCCAATTTCCATTGTTTGAAAGGATCGCTTTCGTCATGGTGAACGGTGTTGAGAACTGTGGTCAATCCATGTCTTTTTGCGGAGGCCATGAGGGATATAACCCCGTCCGGGTGCAGACCCTGCATCAAAAAATTGCCGCCCACGGCGAACACCCCGTCGCGGGCCCACGGCTCCGTAAAAACGCTTTCCGGAAAATGAGGAACGCCTACGATACTATTGGCCCCGGGTTCATGCAAAAAGGTCCTTGACTCGGCCGCACCTCCCGACCCATTCTCGAATTTTTCGTTGATGACAAGAGTGTATGAGGTGGGAACTCCGCTAAGCTTTAGCAGAGTGGAAGGGTCCATATTATAGCGCCGGTATTCTGCGGCCAGGACGCTGCCGATGTCATCATTTCCGATAGCCCCGTAAAACCGCACCTGTCCTCTGTCGGGCAGCAGGGTCTGGAATGCCGCGCGAAAGCTCGAAGCTCCCGGGCCTCCAATGCTGCCCGGAAGACGGCTGACCGGGCCCCAGCCGTTCTTTTCGGACACATCGTTAATAGAAAGGCCGTGGTTTTCCCTGAGCCAGCCTGACAACCGAAGTTCTCCTCTGCTCAGTCCATTTATGCCGGCAACGCAGTTTTGGGTTGCTCTTGCCTGATGAGCAGAAAGCGCCTTTCCCGCAGTGGCCGAAAAGTCATAGCAAATATGTCCCAGTCCAAGCACGGTCCTTCCCATTGTTTTCCCCTTTCCTGATCTTATAATGCTGACAGGCAGTTGTCGACGGGAATACTATAGGATTTCATGGGATCTTACGAAAGAGGGGAACAGCTTTGATGTCAGGGCATGCTGATATGATGGGACAGCCTTCTGTAAAGTTCTGTTCCTGTATCTCCCAGAGCGGCTATTTGTCCCATTATGTCGAACAGCTTGTTGACCCCTCTTCTTTCGGCCATTTTAGAAAGGATCTCGCCGAGCGGGGAGTAATACCAAAGAGCGTCCTTTTCGGGAAGCAGCGGCACCGGCTCCAGATTTCTGGAGTAAAGAGCATCCTCCAGAAGAAAACCGTGAAGTCCCTTGCTCAAGTGATGGTCAAGAGCCGTGATAGGGTCTTTGTCAAGATAAAAAGGAAGCCTCGCAAGAATTTTTGCGCAGTAATCGGGCTTGATGTCGCCCAGATGGTCATAGTACAGCCAGGCGGGCATGCGGGTACAATTAAAAGACATTCCGGAAAGCACGGAAGCCATCACAGTTCCAAAACCCGGCTGGGTTACGGCAACATCGATGAACAAAGGTTTTGAAAGACGGGACATTACGGAAAAGCTGCTGACCGCTTGCACGGTCAGGCCGACAATGGTTTCAAAGATGTCCTGTCTTTGTGCGGGCAGATCGTTCCTTACATATCTGTCCGCCCAAATCCCGGCCTTGAACATATTCCTGTAAATGCCAATACCTTCTCCTGGCAGATGGGACGGGATGGGCACATGAATGCGTGTTGTCATATAACGCTCTATTAAACTATCGTCAAATTGCGCGCTTGATTTCAAATTGCCGCGGTATCAAGTATAAGCGGTTGTAATAAGGCGGGCTAGAATATATAATAAGAAAATCATGGGCGAGAACCTTATAAAAATCAAGATACTGGGAGGGCTTGCGCTTGTTGCCCTTTCTATACTCATAATATACAACCTTCCTTTAACGCTGGGGCTGGATATTCAGGGCGGCACCAGGCTTGTGCTCGAAGCGCGGTCAACAGAGTCTGTAAAGGCGGGGGATGACGCAGTTTCGGGTGTTATGGCCGTGGTGCGCAACAGGATAGATGCCCTCGGAGTTACGGAGCCGATAATCCAGAGAAAAGGGGCTAACCAGATAGTGGTGGAACTGCCCGGCGTAAAGAACCCGGAGCATGCTATAAAAGTCCTTGGCGAAACGGCTCTTTTGGAATTTGCCGAAGCCGAATGGTCCCCCGGCGACGAAAGCGTGCTGACTAAGGAAAAAGTGGAGCAGGTCTACGGCAAAGGCGCAAGGTTGGACAAGGTCATCTCCTATAAGAACGGGGAGCCAGAGAGCGAAAGGCCCATCATAATCAAGAACACCGTTCTTACCGGGGCCGACCTCAAAGGCGCCTGGCCCAGCGTGGACGAATACGGAAATCCCGTGGTGGACATAGAGTTCAACGCCAAAGGGGCCGGCATCTTTGCAAATGCCACGGAGCGCAGCGTGGGAAGGCCGATCGCCATACTCCTTGACAAAAAAATAATCTCGGCCCCGACCGTAAGAGAACCCATTCCTTCAGGCAAAGCGCAGATCTCAGGCAACTTTACCATAGAAGAAGTGCAGGACCTTGTGGTCCAGCTCAAGGGAGGGTCCCTTCCGGTCCCTGTTGATGTGGTCGGCACCAAGATAGTAGGCCCTACTCTGGGCAGAGATTCTCTGGATAAGAGCAAAGTTGCGGGCGCGGTTGGTTTTTTGGCTATAGTGGTCTTTATGATATTGTATTACAGGCTACCTGGTGTCTTGGCGGTCATATCGTTGCTTATCTATTTCTTTTTAACCCTGGCAGTCCTTTCAGTTCTGCGGACCACGCTCACTCTTCCCGGCATAGCGGGTTTTCTGCTGTCTATCGGCATGGCGGTGGATGCCAATGTGATAATTTTTGAAAGACTTAAAGAAGAGCTTCAACTGGGCAAAAATCTCAGGATCGCGGTGGATGTCAGCTTTAAAAGAGCTTTTGCCGCTATTTTGGACTCAAATGTGACAACAGTTATCGCTGCAGTAACCCTCTTCTGGCTGGGCACCGGGACCATAAAGGGCTTTGCGGTAACGCTTATCGCGGGTATTGCGGTCAGCATGTTCTCCGCCATCGTTATAACAAAATTCATTATGGACCTTATGATCGACTGGAAAATGGTTGATTCGGCAGATTCAGGTCTTCTTTACAGAGGCTTTGGAAAAAAATGAACATTATAGGAAAAAGAAATCTGTGGTTTGTAATATCCGCGGTCCTTATAGCCCTGGGCATTTTCGGGTTTTCCTATAACATCCTTGTCCGCGGCCAGGCCATGAACTTTGGCATAGACTTTACCGGAGGATCGATCACAACACTGAGGTTTGAGCAGAACGCAACTGTAACTTCGAGGCTCGCGGAGGTCCGCGGGGTCCTTTCATCATTCAAGTTCAAAGAGAGCGTCATTCAAAAAGAGGGCGATAACGACATCAGCATAAGGACCGAACCTCTTGACGCGGATGTGCGGGCTCAGATGATGACAGAACTTGAGAAGACCTTTGGCCGGGTCGAACTTCTGGAGGCGGATACAATTGGACCAGTAATAGGAGCCGAACTGCGTTCGCAGGCTTTTTGGGCCCTCCTGATAGCCACCATTGGTATTTTGATCTATGTTTCTTTCAGGTTCGAGTTCAAATACGCAGTTGCAGCTGTTATTGCCCTGTGGCATGATGCTTTCATAACAGTAGGACTCATAGCTCTTCTCTATAGGTCGGTTGATACGGCCTTTATCGCGGCGATACTAACTATAATGGGGTATTCCATCAACGACACTATCGTGATTTTTGACAGGATAAGGGAAAATATCATCAATCAGAAAAAAGGCAAAGTTTCCTTTGCCGAGATAGCCAACACAAGCGTCCTTCAGACCATGGCAAGATCGATCAATACGGTTATCACCGTCCTTTTTATGAACATCTGCCTCTTTTTATTCGGAGGGGCCACCCTCAAAGATTTTGCGCTCACGCTCCTGATAGGTTTTACACTGGGAGGTTATTCTTCCATCTTTATTGCTAGCCCGGTCCTTGTGATGCTGGAGGGCTCTCTTGGCAAGCCAACGAAAAAACCGTCGTGAGCTGGATGGCCACAGGCACAGCGCCGGCGGCATACTGATAATAGCGCTTGCCCTTTATATCCTGCTTGCCACGGTCTCTTCCACGACCTCTCCCGCTTGGACAGGTTATCTGGGCCTTTATATAGTCAAACTGCTTCTGGAAAAGACATTCGGGTTCGGGGTTTTCCTTCTCCCGCTGCTCTTGACCTTTATGGGGGCGATAATGCTGACCAGGCAGGAGCCAAAATCTCTTAAGATACGGCTTTCCGGGTTCATCATCTTTTTTCTGACCTTTATCTGTGCCTGCCAGATGTTTTTCCCCAATTATTACCTGAAAGCCGAATTATTCTGGGTAAAGGGCGCCGGAGGAGCGCTCGGCTATCTTCTTAATTTTGTTCTTTCTTCCCTTGTCGGCGCTGTAGGTACAGTGATAATACTTTCCGCCTTTCTTGTGATCTCCATGATACTGGTCTTTAATATTACTTCCTTTGAGGCTTTTGAGGAATTGTTCGACAGACTGCTCCCAAAAAAGGAGGCAGCTTCTCCAAAAAGGAAACCAAGAAAGGTCAGCATCCAGGGGATCCCTTCCGAGGACAGTTTTGACAAGAGCATTGCCTCGCAGCTGTCGATGATCAAGGAGATAAAACCGCCTGAAGAGGCGGCGCCCAAGGCAGAAGAACCGGTAAAATTTTCGGAGCCTAAAGAGGATAAGCCTGTCAGGCAGTACAAACGCCACTCCTACAAGCTTCCTCCGCTTGATCTTTTGAACACGCTTACCGAAAAGGAAAAACAAAAGGCCATGCGCCTGAGGGAACTGACGGAGCAGCGCAAGAACGACCTTGAAAGGGTGCTGCAGAGCTTTGGGGTGGCCGCTCAGGTGGTCAACATCAGCATAGGGCCGGCAGTTACCAGGTTCGAGGTCCAGCCGGAGCCCGGGGTCAAGGTCAGCAAGATAGCCAATCTTGCCGATGACATCGCCCTTAATCTTGCCTCCGGAGGGGTAAGGATGGAGGCTCCCATACCCGGGAAATCGGTCGTGGGGATAGAGGTCCCGAGCCAGGCGGTCACTCCCGTGCATCTGGGCGAGATCGCAAGAACGGTGGAGTTTTCGCAGAACCCGTCAAAACTGATGATAGGCATAGGTAAAGACATCGCCGGGACCCCGATATTCGGCGACCTTTCAAAAATGCCGCACATACTGATAGCCGGGACCACGGGCTCGGGTAAAAGCGTTGCCATAAATTCGCTCATCATCAGTATTCTTTTGCGCGCAAGGCCGGATGAGGTCAAGTTCATAATGATAGACCCCAAGATGGTGGAGCTGTCGATATACGAAGACATTCCCCATCTGATGGCGCCGGTAGTTACCGACCCCAAAAAAGCGGCCGCCACTTTAAAAGAATGGGTAATAAGGGAAATGGACAGAAGGTACAAAGAGTTCTTTAATGCCGGCGTCCGGAACATAGAGGCGTTCAACAAAAAAGTCGACAAGTTCGAGGGCAGCGGCAAAGAGGACGAGTTCATCCCCGAAAGGCTCCCGTATCTGGTGGTCATTATCGATGAACTGGCGGACATGATGATGGTGGCGGCGGCCGATGTTGAAACCACCATCTGCAGGATAGCCCAGATGGCAAGGGCAACGGGCATCCATCTTGTGGTGGCCACCCAGAGGCCGTCGGTTGATGTCATAACCGGGCTTATCAAGGCCAACATACCTTCGAGGATCTCGTTCGCCGTGGCCACACAGATAGATTCCAGGGTCATCCTTGACATGAGCGGGGCCGAAAAGCTCCTTGGCAAAGGCGACATGCTTTATTCCCCGATAGGTTCCATGAAGCCGATAAGGGTGCAGGGCTCTTATGTGAGCGACGAAGAGATAGAAAAGATCACCAACTTTGTAAAAGCGCAGGCCTCCCCTGAATATTCGGAGGAGATCTTGAACATCAAGGCCAACGGCGATAAAAAGCCGGTAGGCGCATCGGAAAGGGACGAGCTGTTCGGCGAGGCGGCAAAGATAATAATCGAGAGCGGACAGGCTTCGACCTCGCACCTGCAGCGCAGAATGAGGATAGGCTATAACAGGGCCGCGCGCCTTATGGACGAGATGACCGATGCGGGGGTAGTTTCCCAGCCCGAAGGAGAGAACAAGCCGAGAAAGATACTTATGACCCTTGCGCACCTTTCCGAGATGGGGTTTTCAAACGGCGAGGCAAAGCCCGACTTCCCAAAGTTCTAGGATGAAAAAAGCATTCCTTTTTCTGCTGATATTGCTGTTGTCGGCCCCGTGCCTTAGCATCCCGGTTTCCGTTAAAGACGAGGACGGGACCGAGTTCTTTTCTATTTCCGCGCCAAAGAGGATCATCTCCACAATGCCCAGCAATACCGAGATACTGTATGCTCTGGGGCTGGGCAAAAGGGTCATAGCGGTCAGCGACAGGTGCGACTTTCCCCCTGATGCAGCCAGAAAGAAAAAAATAGGTTCCGTCAGCCTCAATGCGGAAGAGATCATCGCTCTTAACCCCGACCTTATAGTAATGCTTGGCAGCGCCCAGAGAGCCCAGATAGAAATGTTGAGAAAGTATAAACTGCCTATCTTTGTGATAGATCCGCGCTCTCTTGAAGAGCTTGCCTCATCAATCCTGCTCCTGGGAAAGATAACCAGGGCCGAGAACGCTTCCAGAAAGATAGTCTGGGACCTGAACAATAAGATTGGCTTGATAGAAAAAGCAAGGGACCCCGAGCGCAGGCCCAGTGTGTTCGTGGAACTGTGGCACGAGCCGGTAATTACGGCTGGGAAAGGGACTTTTATATCAGATATTATCTCGGTATGCGGAGGCGTCAACATCGGGGACAAGGCCGGGGAGGGATACCCCTCCTTTTCCATAGAAAGCCTTGTTGTTGAAGACCCCGATTACATAATTGTCGCAGGCAGCTCCTCTTCGGACATTAAAAAGATCAGTTCCGACAGGCGCCTTGCAAAACTGTCGGCAGTAAGGCATAACAGGATACTTCTTATAGATGCTGATATTATAACCAGGCCGACCCCTAGGCTTGCCTCGGCGCTCGGGCTTATCAATACTTTTATAAGCAGGGGCCATGAATAACCGGAAGCAGACTTTCTTATTCATTACTTTACTCGTTCTTTTGTGCGGATCGGTTTTTCTATCCCTTGTTTTAGGAACGGTCTTTTTGAACCCTTTTGACGGCTCGCCTCTTGCTGGCACGGTACTATGGCAGGTCAGGTTTCCCAGGATCATCCTCTCCGGCCTTGTCGGCGCGATGCTTGCGGTGTCGGGAGCAGTGCTTCAGGCGGTCCTTAAGAACGATCTTGCTGACCCTTATATACTGGGAATTTCTTCGGGCGGAGCCCTGGGAGCGGCGCTGGCCATTGTATTGAGCCTTCCTCTGGCTCTGATATCATCAGCCGCCTTCCTTTCGGCTTTTGCCGCGGTCCTGACAGTGGCATTTATCTCAGGAGCGGGAGGCCGTCGAGACCCTTCTTCCCTGATACTTGCCGGAGTTGCAGTTTCGTCCTTTTCAGGGGCGGTCCTTGCGCTTATGATAGGGGCTTCGGACAAATTAAGGTCGGTATACTTCTGGATTCTCGGGAGTTTTTCATTTGCGGGTATGGAACAGATCTATGTATCGGCAGTTTGTCTTTTTGCAGGGCTTTTTGCCGCGGTCCGGTTAAGCAGGCAGTTGAACGCTTTTCTTTTTGGGGAAGAAGAAGCAAAGTCCCTTGGAGTTGATACCGTTTCGGCAAGATGGGGCCTGCTTTTGGCGGCATCTTTGATGTCCGGGGTTTCGGTGGCCTTTTGCGGAGTGATAGGGTTTGTCGGATTGATGGTCCCGCATATGGTAAGGACCATCTCAGGTCCAAACCATCAGACCCTGATACCATATTCTGCACTGGGGGGAGCCATTTTTATGGTCCTGGCCGATACTGCCTCAAGATGCCTCTTTGTCCCGTCGGAAGTCCCGGTGGGGATCATAACTGCCCTTGGGGGGGCTCCATTCTTTATCTACCTGCTTGTAAGAAGCAAGAGGGCGTCATGAGCCTGTTAGAAATAAGAGAATTGTCGTTTGCCTACAAAAAGGACCCGGTACTGAAAAATATATCTTTTTCTGTCGAAGAAGGGCAGTTTATCGGGCTGCTGGGCCCCAACGGGGGAGGTAAAACCACCCTGCTGCGGGCAATAGGAGCCCTGGTCCCCGTCAAGGCAGGCCGGGTTTTTATCGCTAAAAAGGATGTAAGCGCCATCAAAAGGAGCGAGACAGCCAGGCTTGTTTCATATGTTCCGCAATTGTCAGCCCCTGTCCCCGGATTTACCGTTAACGAAACGGTCCTTATGGGAAGAACTCCCTATCTTAAAGGCTTTTTTCAACCTTCTAAACGGGACCTCCTGGCAGTAGAGCAGGCCATCGAAAGAACGGGACTAACCCCTGTAAAGGAATGGGAGGTTTCTTCCCTTAGCGGAGGTCAGTACCAGAGGGTCCTTATAGCAAGGGCCTTAGCGCAGGAGACCCCGCTGCTTCTGCTGGATGAGCCCACGGCTCACCTGGATATCAGGTTCCAGTCGGAAGTGCTTGCCCTCGTCAAGAGCCTTAAAGAAAAAACGGTCATGGCTTCTTTTCATGACATCTCTCTTGCAAAAAAATATTGCGGCAGGGTCCTGCTGCTTGACCGCGGCTCGGTCGTTGCCGACGGGGAACCCTTAAAGACCCTTTCCGGCCAGACAATAAGGTCCGTTTTTAGCGTAGAACCCTGACCTATTTTCCCCCCTACTTGCCTGATATCTCTGTCCAAAACTGACGATAATACTAATAGAGGGGATTTGCGATAGTTCCCGCAATGCAAAAGGAAGACCATGAATAGAGCAAATTATCTTGGATTTGTTTCCTGCGGAGCGCTTGGCTCCAGCCTGATGCATACTGCGGTCTTTAGAGAACTGCGGAGAGCATTTCCGGATTCAAATATCGGGATCGCTTCTGATCGCAGAGGGGTGGAACTGTTCAGGCACAATCCTTATGGTATAAAAGTATTTGATGTGATGGGGCCCGCCGCACAGCTTGACCGCGATTTTTTTGAGACTTTAGTCCGTATCAAACAGGAGGATTATAACACGGCTTTGGTCTTTAGTCTGAGCGAACCTTATTACATGAGGGTCAGCCAGTATCTGGGCGGATTTGAACACAGGGTCGGGCAAAACGGCGGCGACACGGTAATACTTAATAACTATTACGACAGATTTCTTAACACGCCCGGATATGAGCAAAAGTTTCTGGAAAAATTTGGTTTCACGGACGCTGCTGCTGCGGCCTCCGACTCTTATTTCGGCAGATATAATCTTTCATTCCTTGAGCCTCTGGGGGTTAAAGCGGAGGAACTGTCCTGTCGTCCAGAGATCTGGAGCAGCGCAGATGACAGAGAAGCCGTTGAAAGCCATTTTCGGGAGTTGGGGGTGCAGGAAGAAGACCTTTTAGCGGGCGTCAATATAGGCGGGCGTCAGGGGAACAATTTGTGGAACACCGACAATTACAGCGAATTGATAAAAGGGATGTTTTCGGAATCCGGAGGGCTTGTGCGCGGAAGAGCTCTAAAGGTCATGATCAATTATGCTGCCCACGAGATGTATACATTCACTGACATAATAAGATCTTTGCCAAGGACTCTGCCGGTGTACGGAGTTCCCAAAAATATGAGCACAGGTCAGCTTGCCGAGGCCGTTGGGAGGTGCAATTTCTTCATTTCCACAGATACCGGCGCTGCGCATGTGGCGCAGGCAAGAAAGGTGCCTTCGCTTGTATTATACCCGGATGAACCAATGAGAAAAAGATGGATGTGCCCGGATGCGCAGGTGCTTCCTCTTACCGGTAAAGGCCATGTGAACGATATAGCCGTGAATAAAGCCCTTTTGGCATCCCTTAATGCGATCCTTCAATGGGCGGTGCTGGGATCGAACCAGCGAGCTCCTGCGTGTGAAGCAGGCATTCTACCACTGAACTAACCGCCCGAAGATGGTGGTGGTAAGAACGGATCTTCGAACCATCTCATTGATTATACCTAATACTATTCACGGCTGCAAGAAAAGGGATATCGGCAGGCTTTAGCTTTCAACGGAATATGGTGTGAAAAGCTTCCCTAAACCGGAACTAAGCCTATATAGGCTACCAGCGCGCCATACCGCCTGCACGCACAGCCACTTGTAAGGCGCACCTTCCTTTTTTATTTATTATTTCCATTGGACCTGTCCATTAAAAAATATGTACACATTAATATTTGCACGCGCACTGCACGCACATCGCACATATTAACGCTTTACATAGGATCTTTGTATGATCGCACACAGCCACCGGATAGATGTATTTTGTACGGCACATCACTAACTTTTAGACAGAAAGACAAGGCTTTCTATTTAGGCGCAAAAGACAACGATGAACATTAAAAAACTCTGTAAATACGCTCATTTTAGCTCTAAGAATGTCGCTCCGCTCTTTATTTCTTCCACATCCTAAAGTCCTTATCTTCGTTCAATGGCGACTGCCAATCCACCTAAACCCGCCACCGCCTACGGCGTCGGCTTGGTTTTTCCCCTCCGATACAATTTGCCCTTTTTATTCTTGCCATCGAGATTTTATTCCGGCGGGCGCGTACCTTAGCCCCAATAGAATAAATTCGCGCCCGCCGAGCAGAAAACACTTGATTGTTTATGCCTTTTATTGGTATGATTTAGGCAATTAAAGCTATGGCAAAACTATTGTTCGTTCTTGTAATGCTTCTATTTGCTCCGATATGGCTTCCTTTAATGGTCGTGTACGGAATGATAATCGGGCCGATAGGATATGCGATCCTTTTTTACCAGAAATTCTATGAAGACTATCTGCTCGAGAAAAAACTTTACAAGCATTATCTTGTTTTGAAAAAAGTGGGAAGATGGGAGGATGAGAGAAGAGATCCTTATACCGGATCACGGGAAAAGAATGTGCCTCCTTCTTCTCCGAGAAAAGCCGCTTTTGATGTGGCAATATTAACCGCCCTAATGTTCGTAGTCATGTTCCTGTTTGGTGTTATTGCCGGACCAATAAAAGCGATCATACTTTTCTGCCGCCGGATGTATTTCATGGCTTTCCCAGATGAGATACTTGTAAGGAGAAAAAAGAATGTTTAAGCCTTTGATACTTGTAGTCGATGATGAAAAAGATTTTGCAGATCATTTGGCCGAAACTATCCGCGGTTCGGGGAAATACGATGCAAAAATCGCTAATTCCGCTAAACAGGCATTCATGGAGATTGAAAAGAATAAATGGTTCCTTGATATTCCAAAGAATCGAATAGCCTGCATAATCCTTGATATAAAAATGCCGGAGATGGACGGCATGCAGTTCCTGGAAAAGCTTTGGGAGATAAGGAAAGAAGAATACGAAAAGAGCAGTTCCGAATTAAATCTGGATAAGATGAAGTCTTTCATCCCGGTTATAATTCTAAGCGCCTGGGAAGACGATGAAAAGTGGAAACGGACACCCCGCAAGCTCGCTTATCTAAGAAAACCTGTTAAAGAAGAAGAATTGTTTGCAGCTCTCGATAGAATAACTATCGGGGGTGAGCAGGAAATAGAAAAAATGAAGATCGAAGTGCATGATAAGGGCAAAGAACGAGGCTTTTTGAAATAGCTCAACTAAACTGCCGGAAGTATTATCTTGAATATCGAACCCTTGCCTACCTGGCTCTGAACTTCAATCCTTCCTTTCAGCTCTTCGATGATCTTATAGGAAATACTTAAGCCTAGGCCTGTTCCATTTTCCCAGGTGCTGAAGAACGGATCGAATATCTTTTCGAGGTTTTCCGGCGTTATGCCGGTCCCTGTATCGGAAACCTCAATAACAACCTTTGCGGACCCATTTTCGTTCGTCTCATATGTCTTTAGCATCAAATTTCCGCCATCCGGCATGGCTTTTATGGCATTGCTTGTCAGATTGATCAATACTTGATGAAGATCGTCTTCTATCGCCGATATATCAGGCACAGGTTTAAGGTCCGTTGAAATATTGACATTTTTAGAAGAAACAATACCGATGATATATTGTTTGATCAGGTCATTAACATTAAATACCCTATTTACGGCCTCTTTTGCTTTTGATAAGTGCAGCATCTTATCGATTATGTCAGCGATCCTATCCACATGCTTTATATGCAGGTCCCTCCACTCCTGCAAGTACTTAGCATCTCTAGGTTCTTTTGCCATGAGATTCATTCCCATTCTTATTACGCCTAAAGGATTTCTTATTTCATGCGTGACTCCTGCTGTGAGAGTTCCGAGCGAAGCCAATCTTGCCGATCTTCCAAGCATCTTTTCGGTTTCAAACAGTTTTTTCTGTGTGGAATCAAAATCATGCTTAATCTTTTCGAATGGTTTGATCCGCTCAATAACCGTCGCGATCTGCGGAGCAAGCACTTTAAAGACCGCGATTTCATCACTGCTGTAAGTGTTTTCCGAAAGTTTTCGGCCTATATAAAGCAGTGCGATCAATTTATCAGCGGAATATGAGGGAGCAATATATTCAACATTCTTTTGCAGAGTTTCTTTTAAACCTTTTGGAAGTCTAGAAATCTCGGCAATGAGCTTGTTTGCAAAAAAGTATTCTTTAAGGGGATCATTTGAAAGATGAGCAATGTTGCTTTTAACGCTTTCGTTTGATGGATAACCCTCAAGTAAATGCAATTCCAGTAATGTTGATTCAATATTATTGACCCGGATAGATTCCAACGCGCTCGACAAAGCGTCAAGACTTACGATAGAAGATAACCTTTCAGCCACATCAGCGCTTGTTTTGGCGAGGTCGAATCTCCCCTGTAAGAATAATTTATCAGAAGAGGTTTGGATGAACATTCTCATTCTTTCGAACGCAAAGCCTACAAAAATGCCATAAGCGATGGTCATCGAGACAAAGCCGATATCGATATTTTGTGAGATGAACATTCGATAGGAGGTTACAAGCGCAATATATGATATGCCCAAAATCAACATAGCAGTGCCATAGGCGATGGATTTGCTGACAATGACCGAAATATCCAAAAATTTGGTTTTTGTTATCGCGTAAGCCAGAACCATTGTAAAAAGCCAGGTGAAGCAGTTTGCATAAGGAAATATCGGTATTCCATACACGGGTAAAAACGTCGATGAGCTTCCAATCACTCCGATAACGGTGCTTACAAATAACAATATCAGCCGATCTTTTTTGTTTCCATTTTCATTTTTGATGTTTATCGCTAGCCAGTAAATTGGAAGCAAAAAACAGATAAAATATTCCGCCAAATAGAAAACGTAGTATTTGCCGGCCATGGGGAAGAAGGCGAATCCTGAAATTGGTGACACAGTGGCAATGAAGTCACGCGAGAATATGTTTAAATAAACCAATAACAATGCGAGCGCAAACATTATTCCGGTAAAATAACGACGCGAAATCCCAAGCATGCTCATAACAAAGAGCATATAAAACGGCGGGATCAATATCGCGAAGCCATGAAGAACAATGGACCAATACATTGCCCCGTTGTAAGTTGTAGAGAGGGTATGTTTATAAAGGCCGAATTGCCAGGCTGCCGTTATTAACGACATAACCGAAAAGCTTATGTTTGCTTTTTTCCTTAAGCCTCCCCCAGCCAATAGAAGAAAGGCCAATGCTATACAGGCGACGGAGGTCCATAAGTTTATGTATGCGTAAATTTGAAGATTCATTTTTTCAGGCTAAGGAACCAATAGTTTCCACCTTCATGGGTTTGGAAAATAGAGCTCTCAGAAATATCCGGGAGATTCTTTGTCCACCTCATTATTTGATCTTTCTTTCTGTATATTAAAATCCAATCCCCAAGGAAATCATAATAGGCTCTGTGGGAGCTGTATTCTTCTGAAGCATTGCAAATGATCAATTCGCCGCCCGGCTTTACAAATGAAAAAAGAATCTTTAGTAGGCGTTCGCTTATTCTTTCACTAAGGTAATCAAAAAGGCCGGAGCAATATACGAAATCCTGACCGCTTAGCCTTTCTTGCATATTTTTATCTTTTATGAGACCCATTATATCCGCTCTGATCATTTCGAGCTTTATACCTTTTAAGTCATTTTTTTTAATCTGATCTTCTATATAATCAAATACCTTTTGCTCAAAATCAAAACATGTGAAAGTTATTCCTTGCGGGATATCGTATTGCCGGGTTGCCTCGAACAGCTCTCTGATAGAGCCGCACGCGATGCTTGCGATATTGCGCCCACCTTGCTTGATAACGCTGTAAAGTTTTTCTTTGAGGAACTCTTTTCTTTTTATATTGGACATAGAGATTGGAACGTTACAGCTATATCTATTTACCAGCATATCAAAGGTACTTTCCCCAAGGAATTTTCCCGTTGTTGGGTTGTAATCATACATATAATTCATGACAATGAAATCACCCGGATATCCCAGGGGCTTTTTATTTATTTGGAAATTTACTGCGGGGCTTAATAAGAACTTGCTTAGTTTGTCGTAGTAATAACTTTTATACCCATTAAATGTTTCTAGACTATCCGACAATCTCTCTTTTGTAATAAACTTCCATATTTCTGAAAAGTGCAAATCAAAGACTGCGGAAACGGATTCAAATATCTTAAGGACTCTCTCTTGCCTGGTTTTGATCGACGGGTTATGGTCGTCAAATGTGTTGCATTCAGATTGCAAAGTCTTAAGAAAGGAATAAAACGTTTCTGTTTTTTCTGTGAACCAATTATCTATTATTGCCATAAACGATAATTCTGCCTTTTCACGTTAAGCTCTCAACCAATAGAAATTTGCTTATATTATACTCATAAACACCGCGATTGTCATTAATTTTTGTTCGGCGAAGTTTTGAGGCGGAAATAAAATTGACGTTTATTCTCCGAATCTTTCGTAAATAAACGCTATCACAATTCCGGCGGCAGCTAATCCGGCAAATTGCATGATAATATCCGCGACGATAAAAACATCCGCGACTGCCACTGCCATGTGTTCCCAGAACATCCTCATGACAGTATTGAAATACCAAGCTACTATTCCCGCGAGAAGACCTTTGGAAATAAAGTTTCTTCCGGGAATGCTTTTTTGAAGCGCCGAATATATAAAAACGCAAGGAATAGCCAATATTATATAGCCCAGATAGAGCATAACCATCCACATCAATGTCGGATGCAACACAACCTCTTTATAGAGGCTATAATTTTGCCATGAATGCACTACTTGACGGCCGTATATCAATATTAATCCCAAACTAAAAATAAAATTGGCAAGCGTGCTAAAAACGACATACACTATCGCTCCCACAATTCCAGCGATTATTGCTTTCCAGATTTTCATGTTATTACCTCCGGCTTCTTGACTTAAATTATAGGACATTTCAACAAGTTGTTCAATATTTTGCTTATATTATGGATGATTTTTGGACTATAAGAATTGTGGAGTGAGGAGGAAATGAAAGGATTGCAACAAATCTATTTAGCCTGATAGATATTAGAAGTTGAAAATAGCGCGACTATGTGTAGTGGCAACCATTCAATTTCAACATTAAGATTCTTTTCATCTTGTTTTTTCATTCGCATAATACAGGGAGTTACCGTCTTTTCTTTAATACCAGAAACCAGTTCTTCAATGTATTTTGCGCCTTTAACAGCCTCTGCCAACCTATCTTCAATCAGCAATAGATTGATTTTTTTTAGACAATTCATCATTTCAACAAGATGAGCATTAACATCAAATCTCTCAGGGAGCTTTTGAATTTCATCCCTTAGAAGTTTTTTCCAATCATAATTTGTTAACAATTCGTCTCGATTAAACTGAACTAATATTTGATGCGATTCATCTTTAAATTCGGGGGCAATCACTTCCGAATTAATATCTATATTCCCAACAGGCATGCCACAATGTTGAGCATATGATCTTAGGTTGTAAACAAACCTATATGAAAATACATTATCATAGGCATCGGAACAGGATTTTTTAAATCGCAGAAACCTGTCCGAGTCCTTCCCATAATGTCTTTTAAGATTAGTTTCGGAATGATCAAGGAAAGTTCTAATAGATGACAACAAATTGAGCATGTGTCTATTTATTTCTATAATAATATTTTCCATCCCTATCCAACTCATGGATTGATTCTTCTTATATGCTTCCATAAGATTGCCAAGAAATTTGTTGTAATCATCATAATTAGCAACGACTATCAGAAAAAGCTGTTGATCTCTCGAGAGAGCCGCGAGAGCTTTCCTCGCTTTAACAATCTCTTCATATTCAGAATCGTCAATTTTACGAATCTCATTGATTTTGCCGTCTTCTATCGTTCCAAGAACCCGTTCCACACTTATATCTCCTTCCTCGCTAGAAGGCATTGTAAGAGCGGCATCACTTATTATATCTGTCATATATCCTCCTCAAAGACTCATTCCCTCTGCTCCCATAAATATTGCAGATCTTATCTGCATCGGCTTTATTCCCATATTGATAAAGTTTTTCAACCAATGCTTGTATTACCTCCTTTTTGTAATCCGGGGTAATCGATGCCAACATTTCAATATAGATTTTGCCCACATACCCAGCACTTTCTTTTGTTGTTAATGCTTCAAGCGATTCGATAAAGAATGGTGAGCTAAAATCCGATCCGACATGAGGGGCTACCTGCAGCAGCCATTTTGAATTTTCCTCATTTATTTCATCCAACAAACATGTTAATCTCGACAGATCTGACATGAATTTCGGATAATCCTCTTTCAACTTATCCCTTATTATTGCCTCTCTCTCGAACAGCCACCTCCAAAAGTCTATTATTCTTATTTTTGATTCTTGTATTTGCTTAAGTTCTTCAGAATCATTCTTCACATTCAGATACTTTCTTTGCATCCACAAATAAGACAGGATTTCCTGTAATTGTTTATATTGCCATCTATCAATTACTTTCCTGAATAGCTTGGTTTCATCTGAAAGCGGTTCACTTCCTCTGATATAACCGATCGCTATATGATTTAAAAGGGCCCGGGTATAATTATTATCAAATTCAAGATCAAGAGCCCGCTCATAATGGAACCTCATTTTTTCATATAAATCCACATATACTTTCCCTCCGGACAAATACCCCTGAAAGAATGATATCCAACGAGGATCGTCTTTTGACATACCCTCAACTTCCTTAACTTTGCCTTCCGCCCATGTCCTATTTAAATAAAACAAATTAGGCATATAACGCCCAAAGAAAGTGTATGCTTCATCGATAGTCGTTTCGCCTTTTTTGAATAATTTATCATATTGTGTTGAATAATATGCGTCATCCTTTTGAATATTTTTCTTGTTATCAAGGCGAACTTTCCTTAACATAAGAAGAATTTTTGCTTCAATGATCTTTCCTATTGTAGTATTTATAGCTCTTGACACGGGATCCGGATAACTCGGCTCTTTTGCCGGTTTTGATTCATTGAACATCAGATCAAGCAAATTGTTTGCCTGATCAAGATACGCTTCAGAAAAAGCCCAGGAATCATCTTTGCAGCCTTCCTCTATTAGTTCAGCAAAAGAATTAAACACCCAGACATGTGTATCAAGGTATTCTTCCCTCTGCCCTGCTTTTGCCTCATCCCAAAATGTAGGCTTGTTTATATATTCACCTGCAAAATCAAAGACCTTTTTCCAGTCAAATTCCTTCTTTGCCTTCCATCCTTCAGCAAGTCCGCACAATACATTATGAACATACAAATATTTGGCATTTTTAAAGAGCACAATGTCTTTGACAAATCTGTCAGGGTCTTGCATCACTGCGGACTTTAGTGTATTTGCAAGCCCCTCTTCCGAAGGTCCTTCCCATTTATCACCTTTAAATGAGTTTAGATCCTCTATCAATTTCGTAGTATCCATCTTCATCATTTCCTCTGCTGTCAATGGGGATTTATCCCCGTGATCCATTACCCTTATGAATTTTTTACCTGGCGCCTTTGGTTCTGCCCCAATTTTCTTCACAAGCTCTTCATATCTGCTTTTAAATTCCGCGACATCCTTTAATGGAAGATATTTCCGGAGTTTCCAGCTGTCCATAAATTGTTTATTGTCGTCGGTCCTATAAACCGGATGTCCCGCCTCAATGAGCTCACCTATTCTAATTTTTTGATACTTTGCAAAGCTTCCTATGTTGTTTTTAAATAAGTCATACATCTCGTTTTCATAGTCGCTTTTATAGATAACATTCTCAATCAAATCTTCCTTGAAGTAGATGTCCAATATGTCTTTATACTCCTGCCAGTATTTGTTGATAATAAACAGAGGGATTCTTTTAAATATTGTAAATTTATACTCTGTAATCAGCTTGTTCAATATTTCCTTCCCTTCCGGTTCATTGTTTTTGCATTTTACCGTTAGAATATCCTTCAAGATCATAGTCAGCTGCTCTTTTGCATCGGTAATGCCTAATTCAAGGTTTGAGTCTAATGATTTTAGCCAGATATATGACAAGTCATCATAAAGAGCCCCATAAAGCTTCGCAAGCTTCTCCTTCACTTCCACTTCATTACAGGCTTGTTTAATTTCACTATTTTCTTGTACTTTGGTTGATATCCTATCAACAAAAGAGGTCAGGTCAAGACAGCTCTCCACTGAAAAACTATCAAGCTCAATTCTACTTCGGTCGTGCCTTTCAAAGATCGTTAATTTTACCTTGTTGTCCGTTGCGGGTGGAGTAATTTTATTGATAGAACACTTAAAATCATATTCTTTTACGATTGAATCTTCACCTACAACTCTGCTGATCATAACCTCATAAACATCTTCTGCAATATCAACCGAAAATCGGTTTGATTCGTAAAGCAACATCTGTTTAATCTTATCGGCAATATGATAGACCAACTGTTTGCTACATAGCTTGCCTATCTTTTCATTATTGTCCTGAAATGCTTTTTGAAGCCAATATTGATCAACGACTGTCACATATTCATTGTCTTGATTTAAAAGCTCCTTGCTTGCCATGGTCATTGGCTTCAGCTTGATTTCCACAAGCTCTTTTAATATCTTCTCGGCAATATGGATATCATCGTCACATGTCGCTAAGAATTTTGGCAGTAGTTTTTCAGCAATTTCACCCGATGGCAATCCTATATCAAACCTCGAATGAATCCATTCCCTGATCCAATCCTTACTAATATCTATATTTTTACTTTTTAAAAACTCTACTATATCCACGCTTGGCAAATTAACAAGGATTTTGACGAAATACCACCATGTCCGGTAGTTATCCAATTTATGATTATTCGATGCACTATATTTTGTAATCACTGAAATTATATCCAGCAACTTCCTGCTAGCATTTTTGATGTCCATCCTTGAAATTTTTTCCAGATAAGGCAAAACATTCCATTCAGGAATAGTATAATAACCTTTTTTGTCAGCTGGCTTAGCGACAGGGGCTTTCTCAGAAGAAAAATAACCAAGCCCATTTAGCCACCAAAACCAATCAACGGTATTTATTTTGGTAAAGAAATAATTTCTGATTGGCGGACTAGAGGCTATAAAGAATGTTAAATATATTTTATCGGTTAAGGAGGGCTTATCTTTTGCTAATACTGAGTCCACTATATTAACGATAGAATAATAACTGTTAAACATTTGCCAATTCACCTCCTATTGTTCCTGATATAATGCTTGACTCAACAAATCGACTATCAATCCACTGTGATATTTCAGGAATAAATCTGTCGGTTTCACCATATTTAATCAATGTTATGTTGTATAGATCCTTATAAACAGCTTCATTTTCATCTGTATATTCATGGCTAGGTATTAATGCAAAGTGTTTTATGTCAGAACCTTTTGATTTTGTCGCACCAAACAGATTAAGCAATTCCTTGTCCCTAAAGCCATATCCTATGAATAAAACGGAGTAATTTGATATTATTTCTTTGATATATTTACTAAATTCTGACTGCTCATATAACCTTATATACTGGGACTTGAACCAAAGTGCGGCCTTAAGATTTAAACAATATCCGTGTATATGACAGATGACACCTGAAACAAACTTATTCATCACATAATTACATTCTTCATACAATACTTTGCCAGGGTCAAATTGTTTTGTTCTCTCAAGACAGTCATCAATATTTGTTGTAATGATTTTTGGAAAAGGCTTAACTTTTTTAAGGTTCATAACTAATGGGACATACTTTTCCGAATAAAGCTTATCATCTGGGTATAGGCTGCTTGATAATATTCCCCAAAAATCATCTATTCTTTCTTTATCATCAAATTTCCCGCGACAAACCTCCATCCACTCTTCATTTAAAATACTTTTAAGTACTATTTGTTTAGGAAAAGCTTCCTTCATGACGTCGTGATTATTAAGCTTTTCAATAATTGTATTCCAGTCATAACAACCGGCAATTTTTGATATGCCGGCTCCAATAAATAGCACTGCCTTTTCGTTTGCTATATGATCAAGCCAATAGTCTAACTCATAATTCATACATTCTTTTTCTTGCCAGCCATTCGCCCTTTCTCATCCATTATCCTCTCAAGCAACTTTTCCTCACTCTCAAACCCCCGTTCCTCTTTTTAGGCAAGATCGGCCTTTGTGATAACCAGTTCTTCGCGGAAAGTTTTAGCGAGTACCGATTGGGAAATTTTATACCCTCAACTCGTTTATAACCACCCATTCTCCGGGCGATCTTTGATATTTCCAGCATTTCCAACCATTTCTTGGCTTATGGGCAACTGCAACGGCAGCTTTAGATGGGGAATTATAAAGCCTGCCTTTATATCGTATTTTTCCGCTTCGAATAACATTTGCCCGGTATGTAGTTCCCTTATATACATATTTAATATTGAATGTTTTATTTGTATATTCCTTAAGAATTGGATATCGACCTTTCGCTTTTTTTCTCACTTGCTTAATTCTGATTTTATTCCCGTAGATCAATTGGTCTTCTATGTTCCTGTTGTATTGCCATACTTGCCGCCCGAATTGCTTCTTTAGATCTTCCGCCCTATAGAATTTTGTTTTTTGCCTATTCCCTTTAGGGTCAGCAATGCGCAGCACTAAAGCTTCGAGTTCTTTAATGTGTTCATCCTTGAGAGTAATATAGACACTGAACCTGTCCCATGCATTAGCATGTCTATCTTTCCTGTGTTGGTTCAGCCTCGTGATCAGATTATTTGATGCAATACCGACATAAGAAAGTTTATTCTTTCTATATAGCGCATATACGCCATGCCTTCCTTTAATAAATCTTCTGATTGTATCCTGAAAACTTTCCAGCGCGTCACGAGATATGTCTTCAAGATACTGGCAAACAAGTTGCTTAGACATATAGCCTCCTTATTTTACAAACTCATTATTTTCTTCTACTATTCATTATTCACTCAACCTCTTATAAACTTTTTTAAGCATGTAGTCTTTCACAACCGATGCGAACGCTTTATCATCCATTATTTTATTAAAGATATCCTGATTCTGATCCATGCGCTCGACCAATTTATCACCGAACATATCATCAAAACCATACTTAAAATTGTCTATGGTGTTGTTTTTTGCCTGAACTCCAAGCTTTTCATCAAGGACCATCTCTTCCTCTATCTGGTCAAAGAAGAGTTTATCCGCTTCAGTAAAATCAGTCCCGAAACGGTCATTTAGAAGTTTTATTATTTCAGATAAATGCGCGTATTCTTCTTTATCCTCTTTCGTGCCTGCTTCGGACATCGGCTTTATCGCCGCCCCTGAATCTTTTTGCAGTTCGATCTTCCCTTCGGTGATTTTTTGCAGGCGGTAATATTCAAGCGCGACCTCATCATCAAGGTGGTATCGCGACCCGTTTTCTCTTGGAGGCAGTTTTTTAAGCAAATATCTTGAATAGGTATAATACTTCTCAAGATCGATATCCTGAAATGGGATTATTTGCGATAAAAACGCGTACAACCTGATAAAAACCCCAAGGGTGTTTTCGAAATCATCTTTTTGCCCTTCATCTTCGATTGCTTCAAATCTGGCTACTGCAATATCTACAAGAGCGTTTAACTGCGCATGTTCGTTCTTTGTGTGTAATTTCTTATTTTTATAGAATACAGAACAAAAAGCATCAACATCCGGCTTGAGAACGACCTGAAACGAATCGATCTTTGTTTTAAGATCATATAGCTTGTTCGGGTCGGTCGTTTCGGTCAATTGTGTCTGCTCATAGTACGGTTGGAAAGCCGCCAAAATGTCATCTCTTTTATTTACAAAATCAAGAACAAATGTATCCTCTTTACCAGGGCATGTCCTGTTAAGCCGGCTTAATGTCTGGACCGCTTTTACGCCATCAAGCCGTTTATCAACATACATAGTATGTAAAAGCGGTTGATCATAGCCGGTCTGATATTTCTCAGCGACAAGCAGTATCTGATATTCAGCACCCGCAAATTTGTTAGGCAATTCCTTTTCTCCGAATCCGTTCATCCTAGCCTCTGTATATTCGGGGGGTATACCATCAAGCAAAACCTTTCCGGAAAATGCGACAAGCGCTTTGATATCTTTATAACCCTTCTCCGCAAGATACCTGTCAAATTCATGTTTGTAACGCACGACATGTTCGCGCGAGGCAGTAACCACCATTGCTTTTGCCTTGCCGCCTATCTTTTTCATGGTTACCTGTCTGAAATGCTCGATAATCACTTCCGTTTTCTGAGCCAGGTTATAAGGATGCAGGGTTAAGAACCTTGCAATTGCTATAGCAGCTTTCTTTTTATTAACATTCGGGTCTTCTTCAATTTTTTTTGAAAGCTGAAAAAACAACTGATATGTCGTATAGTTTTCAAGCACATCAAGAATAAAGCCTTCCTCAATGGCTTGCCTCATCGAGTAAAGATGAAATGGCAGCGGTTTGCCATCAATCCCTTTTTGTCCAAATACTTCCATTGTTTTTGCTTTCGGTGTCGCAGTAAACGCAAAGAAACTTAAATTCTTCTGCGGACCTCTTTTTTGCATCAGATCTCGAATCTCATCTTCCGTATCTTCTTCTGCCGTATCATCGCTTACCGGCTCTTTATCGTCGACGGAACCAAGAACATGCTTCATCTTTGTTGCTGATTCACCGCCTTGTGAACTATGCGCCTCATCAACTATCACGGCATAATTGCGCTTTGGAAGATCTTTAACTTTATCCAGAACAAAAGGAAACTTTTGCAACGTGGTAATGATAATATTTGTTCCACCAGTCAATGCTTTTGCTAATTGAGTCGAATCCTTGTCTATCTTTTCCACTACTCCGGTTTTGTGCTCAAATTGGTAGATTGTATCCTGTAATTGTTTATCAAGCACAACACGGTCCGTAATAACTATTACTGAATTAAATATACGTTTATCGTCTTGATTATGTAAGCCGGAAAGCCTATACGCCAGCCAGGCAATAGAGTTGCTCTTTCCACTTCCGGCACTATGTTGGATAAGGTAATTTTTGCCGGCGCCATTTTGAAGCGCGTCCGCGGACAATTTCCGAACTGAATCAAGCTGATGATAACGTGGAAAGATCATATTCTCTTTTTTTATTTTTCTGCCTTCAAAAGCAATTTCGAGCAGCTCAAGATGGATAAATCTTCCCAATATATCAATCCAACTGTCTTTAATCAAGATTTCTTCCCATAAATAAGAGGACTTGTGGCCTTTAGGATTTGGAGGATTTCCTGCACCCATGTTATGACCTTTATTGAAAGGCAAATACTTTGTTTTACTGCCTTGAATACGAGTGGTCATATAAACCTCATCGGTATCAACTGCAAAGTGTACAAGCGCGCGTTTCTTAAATTGGAACAGAAGATCTCTGTCATCCCTGTCGTACTTATATTGTCGTTTGGCATCATCAACATTCTGACCGGTAAAAGGGTTCTTTAGCTCAATTGTCGCGACAGGAAGCCCATTTACAGACAAAACCATGTCAATTGATCGCTCATCTCTTGTGCTGAAATGGACCTGACGGGTCACTGTAAGGATATTTTTGTCGTATAGTTTCTGTGTTTCAGGGTTCAGTCCGCTAACCGGCCTGAAATATGCGAGTTTAAACTTTTTTCCGTAATCCGTAATGCCATTACGCAGGCAATCAAGCATTCCACGTGTATCAAGCTCCTGATTAAGGCGATATAACAACTTCTTTTCTATATCTGTCCCATGAATCTTTGTTAAGCTATCCCATTCGTCTTTTTGAGTACTTTTGATAAAACCGAACAAGACTTTTGTATCAAGGGCAAGTTCACGGTTAAAGTCGTCCTTATTCCCTTGAACATATCCACCCTTATGTTCATCAAGCAGACTTTGCTCAATTTCCTCTTCAAATTTCTTTTCGTTAATAATATTCATATTGCAAATCTATCATATAATAGGTTATACTGTATGCAGGCTTTACCAAGTAGAGCCGTCGGCATTTCTTAAGAGTTGTTGGCCCGAAACTAACAGCTCTTTTCAATTTATAAGCTCCTTCAACTTATCATCTGTTATCGGCACGCATTTTCGTTTTTGTTTCTCATACATCTTGGTATGGTCTCTGCCAAAATCAAAAAAACTTCCAATCTGCATCTTGCCGGTTCCCGGACGAACTCGCAAATACATTACACAGTCAAGATCAACACAAAAGACGGCGATTGAACCCGAGTCAGGTTCATGCATTACCTCAATATCAACCTCTTCATTTAAAATAGGTTTAATGAAGTTCATCTTTTTTGCTCTTCTTTTGCTAAATCTCCCTTTCTTGCTTAGTTCACTTAGAGGCTCAAAAAATATATGGTCAAATGATTTATCATCAAATAAAATAGGTATTCCGCGTAAAGACAATGTTTCGCCATTAACAAAGTTTGTCATATATTCTTGCCTATAATCATCTTCCGAATCATGGATAACGACTTCAACGCTTTTTCGCATTTTCACTTCTCCAGATAAACATATTGAATTTTTCCTCGCTTAGAGGAGTGCTTATTACAAGTTTTGATCTGCCTAGTTTTTCCCTTAAATACTTAACGATGCCGTACTTAATTGTATTCCTGGGATGATCATTTGCCGCATAGCCAACCATCCCCGTAAAATAATCCGCAACTTGCAATAATATGTTTTCATGAGAATTATACGCCTGCAAATGCGCAATACTGCATTGCTTTCTATGCAAAAGGATATAGCTTTCCAGATATGAATGCAGCGCTCGCGCGCGGTTCTTGTCCCTCGTCGGCTTCTTATCTAAAAATATATAGTATTGCTTACAATCCAGTAATTTTTGCCGGAGCATTAAATTGTAAAACTTGAAAAACGCCAGTTCTTTGTCTTCGTTATGAAATTGCGCATAATCCAAACCTTTTTTGTTTACGATAATGCAGCGAAAACCGATTCTTTCATCGGAAACAAAGTAATCAATCAACGACTTATACAATTCAAGGTAGCGATCACTCGTTTTTGACCACTTTAATTCGTATGAGAAATTATTACTGGCAAATATTCCTTTGATCTTACTGACAATCTCTATCTTTTGATCCCGTGGTATTATCAATGCGCCTATGACCATTTTTTGAGAATCCGTGTTTTCAACACGGGATTCATCACAGTAAATATTATATTTTGGCAATAAAATATCGACCATTTCTCTTTACGTCTCCACCTTCTCAGTTGCTTTAGTAGATTTTGTATATTTATGCTTACAATTAAAGAGATTATTTATCAATTCCAAAACGGACCATTCCCTCAACAATTCCTCCCTTTTTGACAAGAATTTCTCTTTTATTCTGCTAATGACTTCCGGCCTAATGAATGAAATCTCTCCCATTATCCGGTAAATTTCTAATGGCCCTTTAATTCCGCCCTTTTCATTGCATTCAGTAATCAAGCGAATATAATGCTCATAAAACAAGTTGAATATATCGATGTCGTCAAGATCAACATAAGAGTAATTGTCGTTCAATATTTCCAGCATTTTAGTGTTATTATATTTCACCAATTTCAAATACTCATTAGAGATATCAATTGTTTTGTCAACCTCACCATCTGCGCACTCTTTTCCCAAAAACACTTTATCCCCAGCATCTAGAGTGTTCTTGCTTAGTTCAATCGCCTTTTCACTAAGCGAGATATGCCAGCGCATCGGTCCATAGAGTTTTTTAATCTGCTCTTCCAAAAATCGTTTGCTTTCTTTATATTCATTTTGTTTCCAAACACAAATCTGAGTAATAATAGCTGACGTAATGCCACCCCCCAAAAAACTCACAATAAGAGTTGTAGCATCCATTTCTTTTACCCCCTCACATCAATCTTTCCCGTAACCACTTCAGAAATCAAAGCCGTCCGGAATTCTTTTAACAGGTCTATGGATTTCTGCTCTCTGACAATTTGCAAGTCGATTTGTTCGGTTTTTTGATCAAGAAAGATGGCAATGTCTTTCTGTTCTTTCAATGAGGGAATAGGTATTAATGCGTTACTAAGTGCATAGTTGCTTAAGCCATACCGTGTAACGCCAGAAGCTTCGATCTTAAACTGATAGTTAATACAATTTGCATATAACAAATAGAAAAGGAATTTTCCGTTCATTAAGTTCGAAAAAGGACGAATCAGGGCTAGATGATATCCACAAATCAAATTTGGAAGCTCCGATGCCACATAAGCCGGAATAGCAATATCCATCCAGTCTTCTGAATCTTTAGTCACAAGAACATCACCGATTCTCAATTGAAAGTTTTGTATTTCTTCCGATGTAGCAGATGCTTCCATAAAATCTAATTCTGGCGATATTATGTCATTGTAATATACGTTAACATAATTGCAGAGACGAACCAATACTTCGCCTTCCTCAGTTTTTTTATTTACGCTGCTGAACTTAACCGAAGCATTATACTTTATCTTTTTTATCACCCAAGGCCTCGACACCTTCCCTAACCACTCAACCCCAGAATCTTTCACTCCCACATGTGGATCAATGCCTTTTGTCACCGCCTTATTAATGATCGCTGACCGTTCTTCCTTGAGAAGTTCAATCATGTGCTCTTTTTTGGCGATTAAACCGTCAATCTGGACAGTTTTAAAGTCAAGGAATTTGCCGATCTGCTCTTGTTCTTCATCAGAGCATTTTGGAATGAAGAAGGAACGAAACTTGCTTGTATCGACAGAAGGCACAGCTCCCGGGTTACAACACCATTCCATTCGAATCAAACACATGAGGTAATAATAATATTTCAAACCCGCGGATCCATTGTCTGGAATAATTGCCATCATATTATTATCAACAAGACAATCACAATCACTAATTTTACGATGGTTTTTCTTGAGAGCTTCTCCTATTTTAGCCAAGAGAATAGAATTGCGCGGAACAATATTCCATTTATTTATTCTAACATCGGACATATCGACATAATTATTTGCGCTATCAATATAGATCCCTGACGTGTTTATGTCGCTACATTTATAGAAAGGCAATTCACCCTCCTGTCTCCCCTGAAGTTCATCAGGAAAGCCGTTGCCTGAAACGACATCAAATACAAAACGAGTACGAATAGTGTCCCAATGGTTTGGAATTTCACCAATATATTCTGTTTTTGAATCTTTATAAGCAGAATACCGTTTCATATATTAAGAACCTCTCCTAACAGCCCTTCTGTTTCTTTTTCAAGATCAATAATATCTTTACGGATTTCTTCAAGATTGCGTAGCGGCTTGTATTTATAAAACTCTTTCGTGAAATTGATCTCATATCCGATTTTATCTTTGCTCCTATCCATCCATGCGTCCGGCACATGAGGCAGCACCTCACGCTTGAAATATTCGTCGATATCATCCTTCAACGGCACGTTTTCACAATCTCTTAAGTCAGAATCCGGCTCCGGCTTCCCGTCCTTGTCTAAACACACATCAGCAGTTTCGTCACGATCCGACAATGCTTCAATGATCGCATTTGCAATAGGAGCTTTCAGTTCTAACCCTGCCTTATCTAATGTGGAATCAATTAATTTTTCAAATTTATCCCTATTTTTATATATCTTTGTGCCATCGATCTTTGATAAAACATCCTTTATCTGTTGTTGCAACTTTTTCGTTTCCTCAATCTCCGCAATACCTTCCTTGCCCTTTTTCTTTGATTTAGCAAGGCTAATAAAAGCGGTTTCTTGCTCTAATCGATCAATTCGTTCCTTTGCTGCCTGAAAGTTCAGCCGCAATGACCGCTCGACAGTTACGCGGGTATATCCAAAATATTCGTTAGAAAATATCTTGCAGAATTCGCCTGTCTTGAATCCACCGTATATCTTTGTAATTTGTGATATTTGCTCATCACCGATCTCATTACGTTT
This sequence comes from Candidatus Margulisiibacteriota bacterium, assembly GCA_041650635.1. Classification (NCBI taxonomy): domain Bacteria; kingdom Bacillati; phylum Candidatus Margulisiibacteriota; species Candidatus Margulisiibacteriota bacterium. The sequence continues at coordinate 49,574 of JBAZKV010000011.1, forward strand.
ATTGCCAAGACTTTTTGTCATTTTCTGAAAGAAACTTGTTGCATTAACAAATTGGATCTTGCCTTTGCGTTCCTTGTCTTTTCGGTTTGTGACTATCCAGATATAGGTCGATATCCCGGTGTTATAAAAAAGCTGGTTCGGCATAGCAACTACAGCTTCAAGCATGTCATTTTCAATGATCCATCTGCGAATTTCACTTTCTCCACTTCCCGCGCCACCTGTAAACATTGGGGAACCGTTGAATATAATGGCTATACGCGACCCGCCATTCTCCGGCTTCATTTTTGATATCATGTGCTGAAGAAACAAGAATGATCCATCGTTAATTCTAGGAAGTCCGGCTCCAAAGCGGCCGCTCATGCCAAGTGTTTCATATTCCCACTCTATCTGTTCCTGTATTTTTTTCCATTCCACACCAAAAGGCGGATTTGATAACATATAATCAAAATGATCCTGCTTGAAGCCATCCTCTGTGAATGAATTGCCGAATGCTACGTGATCTGTGTTTTGTCCTTTTATGAGCATATCAGAATTGCATATCGCATATGATTCGGGGTTCAATTCTTGTCCAAAGACACGCAAATCAGCATCAGGATTAAGCTCCCTTAAATATTCTTCAGCTACCGATAACATTCCTCCAGTCCCGCATGCAGGATCATAGAGAGTCTTAACGATGCCTTTCGTAGTTAGTATCTTCTTGTCATTTAAGAACAGCAGATTCACCATGAGCCGTATTACTTCGCGCGGTGTAAAATGTTCTCCGGCCGTTTCATTGGACAGGTCAGCAAATTTTCTAATGAGCTCTTCGAAGATATAGCCCATCTCAATGTTTTGGACTTTACCGGGATGCAGATCAACCGAAGCAAATTGAATGACTATTTGATACAGCAGATTGGCCTTATCGAGTCGTGTTATTTGGGAATCAAATTCAAAGTGTTCGAGGATTTCCCTGGCGTTTTTTGAAAAGCCGTTAATATAATTACGCAAATTAGCTGCGATATCATATTGATCCGCTGTCAATCTCTGAAAGTCGTATTTACTTTTATTGTAAAATGACAGGTTCGCCTTTTTCTTGAGCACTTTTTCCGCAGCTTCTGGCGATAGCTTTCGGCTTCTAATTTCGGGAAGGAATGACAGAACTCTTTGTTTTGTTGGCTCAAGGACACAATCAAGTCGACGTAAAACTGTTAAAGGGAGAATTACTTTTCCGTACTCGGACTGCTTATAATCTCCACGCAAAAGATCAGCTATGCTCCAAATAAAATTGGCTTGGTCTTTGAAATTAGAGATCATAAGTATAATCGTATTTTAGCACCCTAAGCGGGGTTAATCAAAAGAGGAATAATTAAGATCTCACCCAAAATCCACCACCTCAAACGCATTCGTCCCCTCCACCCCCACTTTCAAGATTTTGATATCTTTCCCAATTCTCGGCACCCTCTTCCACTTCCCGAAAAACTCCTTTGAATTATCAAACCCGCGCAACATTCTCTCCGCGAATTGGCCCGTCCTATCTATTACCGCAGGAGCGCTTTTTATATCAAACGGCTTGATATCCGCGAGTCCGGGATTCAAAATACGCAAAGAAATATTCTTCTTCTTGAATATCTCGTCATTCAAAGACGCCTTCAACTGCGGATAAGAGCTGACAAGATCAACATACCGGAGAAATACATCGGCAATGTTCTTATTGCTGTAATCTATATCGCCATCCGCAAGACACCCGAGATCTACGGCAAGGATTCTCTTTACACCAGGTATTTTTGCGGCGGCAGTAATGGGACAGTTCTCCACCATCCCTCCATCGCATAGCGCGTGAACCTTATTGTTAATTAGCAGTTTCTTTGGTTTAAAGATCATCGGAAGCGAGATAGCCGCTTCAAGCGCGTCTATAAGCTTCATTTTGCCTCTTGGACCAAAAACGATCTGTCTTCCTGTATTGATATCGGATGCCGTTATATAGACTGGTTTCTTAAGATCGTCAAAGGTCGCATCTTCAATGCCGGCATGGCGCGCCATATCCCGCGCCAGTATTTCTGCCGTGAATATCCCACCCTTTGAAAAAACATCCACCGCAAGCATTTGCGGCCAGATATATTTTTTCACGAAACTTTTATACAGTTCAATTGCTTCGTCCGCATCTTTACAGAAAGCAAGAAGCACCGCCGCGACAGCTCCCACCGATGTGCCAACATAAATGTCCGGCTCAAAGCCTTTTTCAATAAAGACTTTTGCTATAGCAAGATGCGCGGCTCCCTTTGAGAAGCCGCCGGAAAAGACGAAAGCTAATTTACCACTTCCTTGTTGCATTATAGATTCCCACCGCAACGGCAGTAGCTGTCAGCACTTTATACCAGTTATCCTCCCACCAATCAGGTGATTTGCCGATCGGGACTTCGTAAACCCCGCCATGTTCGATTGAGATGGGCGAACGGCCGTTCGCCCCTACAGGATTATCTGCATACGCGCGGGCTTCGTCTATCGACTTTGCTGTCTTAACATCCCAATCCTTCTTTTTATAATCACGCTGAATTATATAAATGGGCTTCGGCGTCAGGTTAATGACAAGATTAGGATCTTTGATATACGCGCTGTATTGTTCGGTTAAGAATTCATGCAGACTGCGGAGAGTTTTGCCCTGGACCACGACAAACCCAAGAAGAGGAAGACATATCTGGCCGTCGGGAGTTATGGTTGCCTTTGCGGCAAGTTCGGAGTGATTCAATATTTGGATATCGAGAGTGTCATAAGGACCGATCACATACTCCGCGGCAAAACCCATAGGACACATGGTTAGCAGGAAGCTCCCAATCAAAATCATCGATATTATTCTTTTCATTTTTACTCCCTCCTTATTGCCGAATTAGTACATTTCCGGAAAAATTCAATGTTCGTGCTTTCATCTTTAGATTAGCTTCTTCGATCTTCACATTAGTTTCGGCAAGCTGGCTCCGTAGTTCTTCAAGCTTTGCGCCGCGCTTTTCAGCGGTGTCCTGATCCGATAATGCTTTTCTGCCAAGTTCCGTCAGATCGCTGTTTGATTGAAGCTCTGCAATCTGATTGTTTAAAGTCCTTGCTTTGGCGCGCAGACCTGCAAGCTCGGCTGTGTCTTTTTTCATCTGAATATCGTATTTTTCAGTCAGGCCGATCTTTTCAATCTCGGATTTACTTGCATAATTGAGAATGAGGCTTGAGCCCTTCTGATCGATAGTTTTATAAGTGCTCACCTGTTTTGGAATCGTTACGTCAATTCCTTCGGGAAGATTGATTGTTCCCGATATAAGAGCTTTGTCAGGTATCTGCTCCAAAAGCTCATTCCGGGATTTATCTATAAATTCACGCTGTTCGATCTTAATAGGGATATTTGTCTTTCTTATTTTTACCTTCGAGGCGGTAATGTCGGCGGAGTGTTCTTCGTTTAATGTGTACACAACACTATTGAAGAGGATTACAAGCTTTTTATGGTCTGTATCAAGTATCTCGGCTGTACCCTGGACGTTTTCCTTCGTGCTTTCAAAATAGCCTTTAAAGTCGATATAAGCATGGGTTTTCATCGATTTGAATTCTTCTATGGCGGAGCTTGGAGTCGCTATGAGCCAGTGTACGGAGCTTGAAACGCCGTATTTTGAGACAGGAAAGGCCAGGAACATCAAAAACACCATAACGGTAAAGATTATTATTTCCACTTTTGAGCCGGAAGGCGGGCGATACCGAGGATCTCTGGGGATAACATCCCTGCCGGGGTCGGGCCAGAACATTTGGGCACCACGACGGTTGAACATATCTAATATAAGATGGGAGAAATAACTGATAGAGAAAGAGGCGATCCAGCGCCAGGGAAGAATATCCAATTTCCAATGTCCAATGACCAATGAAGGAATAATTATTAAAACTGCAAAAATGATAGTTGCAATAATCCAGCCGATGAGGGAGTGAGTTATTGTACGATGGCCAAAAGCGCGCTCGAGGCGGCTTGAGACGGGATAGAGTATTTTGCCAATGACAGACCTTGGATGATCGATATCGGGGATGATTGAACCGAGAATGGCAAATAGAATGATCGTCCAATGAAGGCCCCACTGAACGCCGAAGAATGCCAGGATGACGAGCGTTAAAAATATTCCAAATACGCTATGTGTTGGTGCTAACATACTTCACCTAGTCCTTAAGAATCTGATTCCGCCGACAAGAGCCGCCATGCCTAGGACAGCAAGAATATAGCCCTCGGGACTCTGCGCACCGAGATTGATGAAACGGGAGCTTGTCGCGATGCTCCAGAGCACAATAATGACCGGAGTCCAGTCTCTGTATTTGATCCCGGCTTCGTGATAGACCTCGCGCGCATCTTCCTTCTTTACGACGGAAAGATGGCTGACCTGGCCGACCATCTCGACTATTGCCAGAGGCAGGCCGTTTGAAATTGATAGTATTCTCGTTTCAAGAAGCTCATAGTCCGCAATCGTGAGGCCGCTTGTTAGGTGTTTTATCAATTCTTTCGAGGCTTCGCGGTCAAGCGGCAGAAGATCAATGCGCCTGAATTTCCACCAGAGCTCTTTTAGGCGGCTCGGAGTTTCTTCCGTGGCGGCTAAGATAGTGAAGCTGTCGAAGAGCATTAAAAGGATCTCTATATCAGAAGCTTTTACACTATCGAGGTTGTCAATTATTAAAAGGTCTTTTTTATCCCGGCCCTTGAGCGTGTTTGATAACAACTCAACGATCTCCTTCGCGCTTGAGCGGGATTTTGAGGGCAGGCGCTGGGCCCAGTCGG